>NZ_JAWOWF010000033.1:0-55201 GCF_033340295.1 Vibrio sp. 1401 | reverse complement strand
AGCGTTCAATCTGAGCCATGATCAAACTCTTCAATTTAAGATTTTGTTCGGCTCAATGAATACTGAACATTACATAAAGTAATGTTTGAATTGACTGTGCTCTTATTGGTTTTTACTTTTGAAAAAGTAAAACAAAACAGCTCAAGGCTGCTTCCCAATTCAAATGGTCACTTCGTTTCATTGAAACCTAATTTGATACCGAGGTATCTAATTGGATTATCATCAACGAGTGCCCACACAGATTGATAGGTCTATATTGTTAAAGAGCTTGCTTTGCGAGAAGTTTCTCTCTCAAAGCGGAGGTGCATTCTAGCGATTTAGTTGTTAGTGTCAAACACTTTTTTAAACTAATTTTTTGTAGAAGCTTTTTACCTCTTCGACCCTGCTAAAGCCTTGTGGCGTCTGCCGTGTCGATGGATGCGCATTATAGGGAGAAGATTTTCTTTGGCAATACTAAAAATGCATTTTTTCTAAAAAAACATGCCAAATGGATACTTTCCATCCAACCCTAAAATTACCCAGAAATAACACTCAGGATTTATACAATTTACCCACAAAAAGCTGTGGATAACTACTCATCACTATCAAAGAAATAAGAAATACGCGAACGCGGATTTAGATACTCTTTTACTTTATCCGGTAATTTTGACGGATGAATCGCGTTAACTATCTTTATATCTTTTGAGGCAAGATCAATGATTGGCGCTTGCGTCCTTGGTACTGATGGATCGTAAACCAAGACATTCGGGAATAATAAATGCGATGCATTCACTGAGATAACCAGGCCGACCATATTATTAGAAAGCTGAACTACGGTACCCGGAGGAAACACGCCCATAAACTTAATTAGGATGTTCAGGTTCTCTTCTTTATATAGGTGTTTACAGTTCTTATATAAATGAGAGAGTGCGGTATAAGGAATCTTTTGATCTGAGACTATCGGTGTATGACACAAGTTATCAAACGCATTGGCTACAGCAATAATTTGAGCAAACTCGTTGATCTCATCTCCTTTCAGGCCTTTAGGATAACCAGACCCATCTCTTAGCTCATGGTGCTGCGCGATCACAATTCTCGCGACTTCGGGAAAAGCCTCGATTTGACTCGCAAGATCGACGCCATATTTAGTGTGCAACTTTAAGTAGTTGGTTTCTGGCTCTGTTAGAGGTAGTTGCTTTCTTAATATTGCAGTCGGGATTTTTATTTTCCCGATATCATGGAATAGTGCGGAGAAGGAAAGCTCTTTCAACTGTGCTGCTGAGTACCCTTTAGCACGGCCAATCATCATCGAGATAACAGCCACGTTCAATGAGTGGAAATAAATATCTTCAAACTCATTTTTTCCGTTCATCAGATGTAACGTAACATTATCATCGCACATTAACTTCTCGACGATATCTTCAATAAGAAGCTTTGCTTCATCAACTGCTGCTGTCGGACGGTTACGGATTTTAGTCATGACTGAACGCATACGTGCCAGAGAGCGCTCAAACTCTTTTTCACACTGAATCACGCGTCGACGGTATGCACTTAACTTTTCTATGCGGTTCTGTTTTTCTTGCCACATTTTTTGAGTTTCATGATCTAACGACGCTTCATTTGTTACTCTGTCAGCTTGTCTTTGATCAACAGGGAGTGGAACGGCATCGCTTTGCTCTGGATTAAAGTAAACGAACTTTACGCCGAGGTGGCGGATCATCTCGACTTGCTCTTGGTCTTTAATCTTAAAGCTATTGAGTAGAAAGGGGTGATCGTTCCACTTTAGCGGAAGACGGATATGTAATCCGGGTTGAATACGATCGACCGTTAGTTTAATGGCTGCCACTTATTCACTACTGATTTATATTTCTTAAGAGAGTTAGAATACTAGTAAATTTTGTGAATAAATTCATCAGTAACTAGCAAAACATCAAACCGTTATTTCTAAGCGACTCACTTAATTAGATAGAAGTAAGCTACTTTAAGGAGCGATCTGCTTTGCGTATTTTAAGCTTGGCCTCGAACACTGGCTTGTCTATTACTTCTTGCTCTTTGACTAGCCCCATTAACGTTTGTACCGCTACACGGGCCATGTCACTGATAGGAAAGTGCACTGCTGATACTGTAGGGTAAAGACTTTCACAAAGATCAACACTGTCAAAGCTAGTTAATGAGATTTGCTCTGGTACAGAAATACTGTGCTCGTGTAAGTACTGCATTGCGCCAACCGTCATTTCTTCACTGCACGAAAAGACAGCCGTCACATCAGGGTGTCGTTGTAAAATTGCAGCCATTGCATCATAACCACTTTGCCGACCATAATTCCCTTCTTCACACCAGCTTTCATCAATATCTATACCAGCATCCTTCATTGCATCAATATACCCAAGCTTTCTCAATACACTGTTATGACGTTGGGATGGACCGGTAATACAAGCAATCTTTCGATGACCACCAGCTAAAAGGTGCTCAACGGCAATACGGCTTGCATGATGATGGTTAAAGGTAACACAACGCTCTTCTATTCCTTCCACGTAGCGATCCAGGAGAACGAAAGGTGTTGGTTGTTTAGCTAATTCACGTAAGTCATCATCTGACAAATAACGACTATGAAGTACATAGCCGTCACAACGTAAATCATTAAAACGCTGAATTGCCTCTTTTTCACCTTGTGCAGAATGATGGCCTTGAGCTGTAATCAAAAACTTCTTATGAATATCCAGCTCGGTTTGAACCTGCTCCATCATCTCGCCAAAGAAGCCCCCCGTATAGTAAGTCACCAATAACCCAACCATATTACTGGATGAGGTTGCGAGTGAACGAGCAATTGCACTGGGACGATAATTCAGTTGCGCCATAGCTTGCTCTACTTTTTTTCGAGTTTCTTCGCGAAACTTCCCCTCCCCATTAATGATTCGAGAAACGGTAGAGCGATTTACACCGGCGAGTTCGGCGACATCTTTAATCCTTGCCATAATGCTATTGGGTCCAACTGCAATTGTTATTAAATATCCGTTTGTGTAGAACGGCTGCCAGCAATTCGTAAGGTGCTTATAGGGGGCGAAGCTGGCAGCCTTTAATCATACACCGACCATTTGATTGGTAGAAACGAGCTCAGAGTAATCCGTGACAGCTATACCATGATGAGCTAACTGTTCTTTTAAAATGGGAGAGGTAAGAACTTGTAACTCTAGCTCTCGCTGAAGCGCATAGCCACTCTTTAAGATAAGCGCCTGATCGGCCTCTGCCGGGTGGCACATCACCTCAACCAAGTCATAGTCAGCTTTTAAGCTCAATAAATGTGTCATTAAACCATCCAAGCTCACTTTTTGGTCATAAAACTCATCAGTAAAGATATACCTGATTGTCATCGATTCTTGACACAAGCCAGTGCCCCGCAGTGGCACTCGGTATTCATTCGCTACTTCTTTAATAACGGGCAAAATTTGAGGGTGAGTATGCGCGTGATGATGGCTATCTAAGTGGCTTAGCTCTAACCCAAGCGATAAAAAATGTTCCACCTGAGCTTTTGCTTCATCATAAACGACCTGAGTTTCGAAGTCCTGCTTACTCCAAAGTTCGTCATAGTTGATAAAGTGCGATCGGCCGTTGGTCAAGTTAGGATGCTTCGTTATAGGCACACCTGCTGTAAACCTAAGATGAACGCCAGTTTTCAAGTCTGGATTATGGCGAGCTAGTTCTAAGGCATGTTGCTCAGCATCCATACCCACCATCATGGTGGTTGAATGAACCACACCTTGCTGATGAGCTTTAACGATGCCGCTATTTACACCTCTCGTTAAACCAAAATCATCAGCATTAAAAATGACTTTCATCGGCGCCCTTCCTTAGTTTTACAACGTCGTTAGTTTAAATTGAGGTAAATACGGAGCGTTCACCGCCAGAATATCATCCAGGATTGACTTGGCGCGGCCAATGTCAGGCACCAATGGGTTATTGGTTAATGCCATAAGCGCCTTGTTATAATTACCTTCGACAGCAGCTTCTATTGTTAGCTGCTCATACGCTTTAACTTGATGGAGTAATCCTTTGATATTGTTTGACAACTCGCCAACCGCAAGAGGTTTCGCCCCCCAGCTACCAATCACGGCACTACATTCAATCACAGCATCGTCAGGTAGGCCGTTGATCGCTCCATTATTTAAAACGTTAACAACATGAATACTATTACGATTGTTATAAATTGAATCAACTAGGTTCAGTGATGCATCAGAATAATAAGCACCACCCCGCTCCTCTAACTCTTTCGGCTTATGATCGAGGGTAGGATCTTGATAGAGCTTAAATAGCGCATTTTCTGTTTCCATTACCTGCTCAGCACGAGTGCCTTTTTCATCGGCACTTTGTTTCTCTTCAGCAAGCATGGCATCAGTTTGATAGAAGTAGCGATGATAAGGACATGGTATCGCCCCCAGTGCTTTTAGAAATGCCGGATCCCACGGTTCTTCCCAGATATTCTTCATACTGAAGTTGGCACCATCACCGACTTTCTCTAATACCGTTTGAGTAATATCTTCCCCATTGAGCCATGCTTTGTGTACCCACACGAGATGGTTTAACCCAGCAAACTCAAGTTGTAGCTCTTTTGGCTCGCACTCCATCATTTCTGCAATCATCATTTCCATTGAAACGGGCACATTGCATAAACCAATACTCTTTACTTTGGTGTACTTACTGACCGCTTCGGAAACTAAACCCGCTGGGTTGGTGAAATTGAGCATCCATGCGTTTGGAGCCAACTCTTCAATGTCTTTACAGATATCAAGAATGACCGGAATGGTTCGCAGTGCTTTAGCAAAACCACCAGGGCCCGTTGTTTCTTGGCCGATGACGTCGTACTTGATTGGGATTCGCTCATCGTTAGCGCGTGCAGCAAGGCCACCAACACGAAACTGCGTCATCACAAAATCTGCATCTTTTATCGCAGCACGGCGATCGAAACCGGCTTTTATCTCAATTTTTGCGCCGGCTTTATCGACCATTCGCTGAGCCAATCCTTTGATGATCTCAAGCTTCTCAGCTCCTGACTCAATGTCCACAAAATGAATCTTCTTAACGGGTAAATATTCTAAGCGCTTAATAACCCCTTCAACCAATTCCGGGGTATAGCTACTACCACCGCCAATAATGGCAAGTTTGATCGCCTCTCTAGACATTTTCATCCCCCTTTATTTGTTCGAGATTTTTTTGTTCAGTGCGACGATTTCTACAGCCATCTCTTGAGCCAAAATCGTAGTCATTAGGTGATCTTGAGCATGCACCATCACTAACGTCATCGGGACTTTCCCTTCTCCCTGATCTTCTTCAATAAGCTGAGTCTGTATTAAGTGGGCTTTATTAATACACTCTCTTGCTTGAGAGAGCTTCTCATCAGCCGCTTCAAAATCTTGTTCTCGAGATAAACGCAATGCCTCGTAGCTTAAACTTCTGGCTTCACCAGCATTGCAAATGATCTCCATTACAACCAATTCTTGTTCCATCATTTTCTCTCCGAAAATCGGGCCGCGGTAATTGCGGCCCATTAAGCACAGTTAAGCAGTAACGCCTTCGCCTGACGGCTGCGTGTCACCTTTAGTTTCCTTCGTCGTTGGTAGTTCTTGCTCCAACATTTGCTTCTCAAACATTTTGAAGAATGGGAAGTAGATGATTAGATCAAGAATTAATAAACCAATGACGAGCAATACTGGCGCAAAGGTCCAACCGCTACCCCACGAAGCACCTATCAGTGCCGGTGT
The DNA here is from genome assembly GCF_033340295.1 of Vibrio sp. 1401. Lineage (NCBI taxonomy): Bacteria > Pseudomonadati > Pseudomonadota > Gammaproteobacteria > Vibrionales > Vibrionaceae > Vibrio > Vibrio sp. 1401. Next base: position 49,466 of record NZ_JAWOWF010000033.1, on the reverse strand, counting down.
TGTCCAAGGTGTTGTAGCGACACCCATACCCACAAAGCCGACATGCACAGCAAAGTACGCAATCGTAGCGTTGATGACTGGAGCGAAGACGAACGGGATAAACAAGGTCGGGTTCATCACAACTGGGCTACCGAAGATCACAGGTTCGTTGATTTGGAAAAAGCCAGGCACCGCACTCATTCGACCAATGCTCTTAAGGTGAACAGAACGGCTAAACGACATCAGCATAACAAGAGCAAGTGTTGCACCAGAGCCGCCAATAAAGATGTAAAAATCCCAGAACGGTTGAGTAAATACGTTTGGAATCGGTTCACCTGCAACAAAGGCTTCAATGTTGGCACCAATGTTGGTCAAAAAGATTGGAGAAAGCAGTCCAACAACAATTGCAGCACCATGAATACCCGCAAACCAAAGTAGCTGGCAAAGCAATAAAGCGCCAATAATGGCAGGCAATGAGTTAGACGCACTAATTAGCGGTTTAAAGATAGCCATAACAGCGTCTGGAATCAGCATGTCGTACTGGGTTTGTACGAAAAGGCTAAGTGGATATAAGGTAATGAATATCGCTAAGACTGGTAGCAATACTTCAAATGATCGCGCAATCGCCGGTGGCACCTGCTCTGGCATGCGAATCGTAATATTGTGCTTTTTCATAAAACGGTAGAGCTCCACCGAGAAAAATGCACACATCACTGCGGTGAAGATCCCGGTTCCGCCCATGTGAGACATAGACAACGCGCCATCTTTAGCTGGGGCCGCAATGAGTAAAAAAGACATTAGTGACAATACAGCACTCGTGATCCCATCCATCTTGTAAGCCTTCGCTAAACTATAAGCAACGCCCAGCGAAACAAAAATGGTCATGATCCCCATCGACATGTTGTAGGGCATCATTATGGTATCAAAATGTGTAGTGGCGAAATCGAGCCAAATTCGACCAAAAGTAAAGGTTGTATCTTCGGCAAATGGGGGGAATGCAAAAATCAAAATGAAACTACCGACAATAATAAACGGCATTGCGACAATAAAACCGTCTCTCATTGCGCGAACATGGGGCTGATTCCCCACTTTAGCTGCTATAGGGGCTATATGCTTTTCGACTGCGCCTATAATTGCGTCATAAAGCTTCATAGAATCCATCCTTATTTTAGGCAAAAGAATCCCGCATCAAATATTTATATTTGATGTACAGTTATCTTTTTAATTTAAAACTATAGTTTAGTTAATTAATTCTAATGCTTGCTCTAGTACTTCTTCTCCCTTCATCATTCCATAATGCTGAGGAGAAATAGCATCAATGTTTTTACCATGCTCTTGCGCCGTTTTTCTTAGCTCTTCTAGCTGAAAACGTACTTGAGGCCCGAGAAGACAAACATCGTACTCTTTAATTGCATCTTCAAACGCATTCACTGACATTGCATCAATTTTGCACTCAATTCCTTTATTTTCAGCAGCTTGCTCCATTTTCTTAACAAGCATACTGGTGGACATCCCTGCGCTACAGCATAAAAGGATCTTTTTCATAGCCTTACTCCCGTTGTGTAAATTTCAACCTGTAAAAACTGTAGCAAAAATAACCAAGACAAAAAAGCGCAACCGGTTGCATTATTCGTGAACACAATCCCAATTTAGAAAATACCACCTATTTTTTTGTAATTATTTAGGTCTAGGATAAAAGTCATAAAATAATTTAAGACATCACATTAAGTTTCAAATTATCAATATTTTACTACTGACAACGTCGTTATTAATTTCTTAAAAGGAATAGAGAATGAAATTTAATAAATTGGCTATTGCAACGCTTGTAAGTGCCGCACTATCACAACACTCATTTGCTCAAACCGACTCTAAAGGCACCATTTATCTAACGTTTGATGATGGACCAATCAATGCATCTATTGACGTTATTCAAGTACTTAACCAGGAAGATATCAAAGCGACGTTTTACTTTAATGCTTGGCATTTAGATGGAATTGGTGATGAAAATGAAGACCGTTCCCTAGAAGCCTTAAAGCTCGCATTAGACACTGGTCATATTGTTGCGAACCACAGTTACGATCACATGGTGCACAACTGCGTGGATGAGTTTGGACCGAACAGTGCTGCGGAGTGTAATGCGACCGGGGACCACCAGCTTAACTCGTATCAAGACCCTGTTTACGATGCCTCAATGTTTACGGAAAACTTATCTGTGTTAGCAAAGTATTTGCCGAACATTACAAGCTACCCGAACTACAAGGCAACAGAGTTTGCTAGACTGCCCTACACCAACGGTTGGCGCGTGACGAAAGACTTCAAAGCAGATGGGTTATGTGCCACGTCTGATGACCTGAAACCTTGGGAACCAGGATATGTATGCGATACATCCAACCCATCCAACAGTGTAAAAGCAGCTATCGAGGTTCAAAATATCCTAGCGAATAACGGCTATCAAACTCACGGTTGGGATGTGGACTGGGCACCCGAAAATTGGGGCATTGAAATGCCAGCAAACAGCCTTACAGAAGCAGAAGCATTTCTTGGATATGTGGATTCCGCGTTAAACACTTGTGCACCAACAACGATTAACCCGATCAACTCCAAAGCTCAAGAGTTCCCATGTGGTACACCTTTACACGCAGATAAAGTTATCGTATTAACTCACGAGTTCCTATTTGAAGATGGTAAGCGTGGCATGGGGGCAACGCAAAACCTACCTAAGCTCGCTAAGTTTATACAGTTAGCAAAACAAGCGGGTTATGACTTCGACACAATGGATAACTACACACCGAACTGGCAAGTTGGTCATAACTACGACGCTGGCGATTACGTCTTACACCTAGGTACTGTATACCAGGCTGTAACAAACCATACTGCGCAACAAGATTGGGCACCGTCTCTAACCTCTAGCCTTTGGACAAATGCAGACCCAGCCACTAACTGGACTCAGAATGTTTCCTATAAACAAGGTGATGTGGTGACTTATCAAGGTTTGCGTTATCTAGTTGATGTACCGCACGTGTCCCAAGCAGACTGGACTCCGAACACTCAAAATACCTTGTTCACAGCTCTATAGGCTGTTCCTACTATCACCATGTAGTAGTTTGCGCGAGGCATACCCCTCGCGCTTTTTTTGTTTTGAAGATCCAGATACAACAAAGCCCCGACTTTCATCGAGGCTCTGTCTTAAAATATGGTACCGGTGGACGGAGTTGATTGGACTGGCATTCCTGCCGCCACCGCGAAGGCAACGCTAACTTTCTTTTGATATTTACGAACACCTAAAACGACGAAAGGCCGCTATAAAAGCGACCTTTCTAATATGGTACCGGTGGGCGGACTTGAACCGCCACGCCCGAAGGCAACGGATTTTGAATTCCTCTTAAGCACTTGTAATTACTTGCATTTAAGAGGATTTCTTTGGATATCAAGGACCATGAAATAGGATTTCATTGGATCTTTGTTGCACACGTAGAGTACAGATTTGAAATATGTTCCCAGCTCACTTTTGGACAACAACGTGTTATATACCTCACTAAAATAGCATTTGACGGATTACCTTAGGTATTGCAAAAACTCTGATTAAGTAGCCAAACCCACTATCCACTACAAAAACAGTCTACGATTATAGGTCTGGTTCAATGAGATCCTATGGCAAAATATCAAATGTCTGGATTTTTTTGATGGTTTCTACACCGTATCTATCTTCGAGGCTCTTTACAAATTCAGGTTCAATATGTTTTGCAAACCCTAAACTTCCTTTTAGAGTTTGCACATCCCTATCATTAGCTTTTCCGTTAATGAACCTATGGATACTTACCCTAATATTCCTCTTATTTTCTCTACCTATAGATAGTTTTCCCGTGTTTGACAGAGTGACTCCAGTAACGTGTCGATTATGAGCTTTAGATGAATGTACGGTTTTTTCCTTGTTAACCTTGATGTCTTTTCCAAAGTTCAATCTAAGTAATTTGACTACAGTGCGTTCTAATTCAAATAAAACATTTTTCTTATTGGTGCTGAATGTCATATCGTCGGCATAACGAGTGTAAACGATATTAAGCTCTTCACAGTGTTTTGAGATTTCTTCATCAAAGAAGTACATGATTGCGTTTGAGACAAAAGGAGAGCTAGGTGCTCCAATACTCAAGCGCAGAGGACTGTTTCTTCTTAGTTTCCAAAAAAATAATTGACTAACGAGAATGTAGTCTTTTTCACTCAATTCGATACCGTGCTTCATTATTACATCAGAAAGAATAGTCGGAGTAATGGAGTCAAAGAAGCGCTTTAAGTCCATTTTTAACAGATAGCGAGAGTGTGCGTGCTTCTTAGCATTCTCTTTTATTCCCCTGCCTTTACAGTAGGCCATAGCTGATTGATGAACAGGGATAACTTCTTCCAACTCGGAAGCAACATACTTTTGGAGTATCTTTACTGTTCTGGAAGGTTGAGCTATTAGCCTTTTTTCAGTGCTATTACGCTTGTCAATGTAGTAGCGTTTGTAGCGGAGAGGCACTGTATGAAGGTAAGATAACAGTTCGTCATCCGAAAGGGATAGTTGCTCTTGTAATGTTTCAAATAGATTAGTCATTGGCTTTCCTTATTTGAACTATACGTTTTAGAGCATTAAATCTTTTTTTTGCAATTTCTATTTCTTTTTCATCTTCTGTTTTCATAAAAACAGGATTAAATGAACTCCTGATTTCCATTTTCAAGTTAGGCGCATCGAGTACTTTTCCTTTTCTAGATTTACCAAATTTTATTTTGGATAGTGATTCGTCATTGACGTAATAGTACTTAGAACCACTGTACTCATAGGGAGAAGCAAGCTTAAATTTTTCCAGCAAATATAAACACTTAGTGACATTTCTTGTGGGGTAATCGATTTCCAAGCAAATTAAAGCCATTTCTATTTCGCTTAGTTTTATGGGCTCACATAGACGAATTATGTCGTGAATAAGATAAGACATGTGTCCTGAGTTTTTCACGTCGAACTTATCTGTCTTTTTAACTTTTCCCAACTTATCCTTGATATCACTTACTACAAAATCAAGCTCATCATATTTTAGAGATTCGGTATTTGCCCACGGATAAATCATGACGGACGTATCATTGCGTCGTTTAAGACTCTGAATCGCACCTAGGTAAATGAACGAAGAGTATGCTGGTTCATTATCTTCTTTAGCTTCAAGCTCTTCAGCTGGCACAAAAACTATCAATCTATCTTTGAGCTCAATTCGATTGCAAAACAGCCCTAGCTCAACAAGTGAACCGGCGCTCTCAAGAAATATGACGACAAGAGTTGATATGCTAGCGATATCATCTTCAAACTCCATAAGGTCATCATAGGCACCATCTTTAAAATAGTCTTTAAAGTCTTCTGCTGCAATTAGGTGATCTGTGATGTTGCTTGTAGTGTCTTTTGCGAAGTAAGTAAAAACTCTTTCTCTCACACTTGCAGCAACCTGAGTCATAGGTCCGCCACAGACAAAAATAATAGGAGGGGTACTGAAGTTGACAGAAAAGTTTGAATGATTGAGATCACTAAAGATAGTTTCTGTAACGCTGCTGTATGTGTTTTCTGTCATTTTCTACATAAGCTATTGCTAATTAAAGATAAGGCAACCAATGGTTGCCTTATAAGTGCCTTTACCTAAAGGATGCGCTGAAGACTTTTCGTGCGCTCCTGAGGAACGAAGGATCGTGCGGAAAGTGCTGAAGCGCAACCCTAAATGTCCACAATAAATTACTGTCTGGCGATGCGCCCGACAAGTTCTGTTTGTAACAAAACCAACGCGTAAAGGAGTGTTTAAAATATACATTTGTACTTTCTAAGTATCAAGATAATTCTATAGACATTGCTAAATGCTGAGTGGAATCAACGAATTCAGTTGTGCTATACCAACTTTGGTATGTATTGAATTAACTGTTCATTGTTAGAATTAAATCAGAGTTTTGCGTTTAAGTTACGTACCATCGAATTAGTTTTGGTAGGGGAAGTACACGCCCCGAAAATGTGTAGAGTATTAGCTCTGAATGATTTTGGGGCAGTTTTGCGTTACGATGATCTACCCCGTCAGCAAGCCGTTGGACAAAGGCGAGTTTGGCAGCCGCAAGCAAGTCTCTCTCAAAAAAGGCCGTTTGGCAGTATTGATTTATTACTTAATGTTCCCAACTGCAAAACGTCGGAATCAAGATGAACCCTTTGTGATAAAATGCGTTTGAATAGATGATATAAAAATTAATTTAAAATAAAGGTATATTTTTTTTAATTAATCTGTATAGTGGGCTTTGCTCTGACACAGAGTTGTTTCAAGATAAAATATAAAGATAGTTTTCCAGCGTCATCCCTAGCAAGTTTCTCTCTGTAATCTCCTTAATGCTCTATCCTAAAATAATACCTATGTTCAGTGCACCTTAATTTTAATTTTATAAGGGGCATAATATGTCTAATCAAGTAATTGGTACAGTAAAGTGGTTTAACGAAACTAAAGGTTTTGGTTTTATTTCTCAAGAAAATGGCGATGATTTATTTGTTCATTTCAGAAGCATTTTAGGCGATGGCTTTAAGAAGCTTATTGAAGGCGAGCAGGTTTCCTTTACTGTAGGTAAAGGTCCTAAAGGCCTTCAAGCAGAAAATGTAACGACTATTTAGTCTTACAATTGAATTTACACTGCCTCGTCATACGCCTGGCGAGGTAGTTGCTCTGACAAAGATTTGTTTCAAGATAAAATATAAAGATAGTTTTCCAGCGTAATCCCTAGCAAGTTTCTCTCTGTAATCTCCTTAATTACCTATCCTAAAAATACTTATGTTCAGTGCACCTTAATTATAATTTTTTATAAAGGGGCATAATATGTCTAATCAAATATTTAATAATGAGAATAGAAATAATAAAAACAAATATATTCAAAATAAAGAAACATCAATACATAAAAAAATAAAGATGAATAGCCTTCTCCAAAGGATTGCTAATGGTGAGACTGGTGTTGTTTTGGAGGAACTACTTTGAAAAATCACGGTAGAAAGAAGATCTGGTTTAAGTTAAAAAAGTGCGAATCATACACTAAAAAAATTTTATTATATTGAATGTAAGGTTTGTACAAGGTTGCTCATAGAAAGACTATGCTCTTCAACAGATGAGCTTTGGGAATAGCAACCACGAAATATCTGGGGCACACATCATATTATGACAAGTGGAACGTTAAGTTGCTTAAACTGTAGGAGCGATGAAACATACTCGTAGTGCTCAGGTTTGTGAGATGAGGTAATAACCATTCTATGATGGTTTTTTTTGCCGTCCATACTCCTTGATAATCAGTTGCTTGCCTAGTCCAGCTTTTAGGCAGAAACCAAGTCAGTTCGAACGTTTAAGCGTGAAACAATGCCATATTGAAAGCATCACACCACTACGTCTCCTCAAAAGGAATAGGACCATGCCGACCTAAAACACACCGTGATGGATAGCGAAACTATCTTCATGAAAAGTCTAACGAACGCCAAGCGCTCAGCTGAGCATCATGAGCCAGAGGGTGCAATACTAATTAAGATTAGAGATTTAATGGATCAGATGCTAAGTCGAATAACGCTTGATGCTTGATGATAGCTGGGTAGATAGCTGTGAAGACTGACGTTGGTTAGCAATCATGATTCGTTTTTCGTAGTAGCCTTTGACACAGTTTGGATCGTTTGTCTGACAAGGTTTGCTCACGATTAAGTTGATCTCGTAAACCTGTCAGCATGTCTCGGTCCAAGTTGCTCAGCTTTTCGGAATGTAAGAGGAGTGTCGTATTGATAAGCTCAGAGAGGTTTCGTGAACTCATAGTCCCCACTCTTTATCCCACTTTTTTTGTTCTTCAATCTCTTCTATGCGTTTGCGAACACCCATTTTTTTCAACTCTTCTGGTATTCGTTTAATCCCTTTCTGATTAATACTAAATTGCTTCTGCTTTTGTGTCGCTTTAGGTGACTTACTCATATATCATCCTATTGATGCTAAGAAAGATGATTTTATTCAGATTAGAATAAAGCCATTTCAATTCATTATCTCTTATTAATGTATCGTTCCGCGTTTGCAAAAAGTTTATCGCATGCTTTTTTCTGTGCTAAATATTCTGATGAACTTTCAGTCATAGAGTCGAGAATTTCTTTCGCTTCTTGATATTCTTTTACCATCGCAGCGAATCGTTCTTCGAAGTTGTTTTTCTGTGTTTTCTTGCTTGATTTTCTTACTGGTTTTCTCATATTGCTTCTTATCTTATCGATCCCAAAATTTATTTTATTCGTATTTCGAACGTTCAGAATCTTTATTAAAAAATAAAGTAAAAAAGTCTCCTCGACAGAAGAGACTTTTTATAAATATCTTACACTAACGTAACATTATCCGCTTGAGGACCTTTGTTACCTTGTTCAACAACAAAAGAAACCTTTTGGCCTTCAGATAATGTTTTGAAGCCATCACTAACAATTGATTTGAAGTGAACAAATAGGTCAGAACCGCCGTTATCAGGAGTGATAAATCCAAAACCTTTGGATTCATTAAACCATTTTACTAAGCCTGTTGATTTATTTGACATAATATATCTCGATACATTGATTAAGTTAAAAAGAAAGCTACTAAATAAGGAATGAAGAAAAAGGTATCGCAGGATAAATATGACGAATTTAATCGAATAAAAACTGAGAAGATCTTGAACTAAATATTTTACTAATAGCTCATCGTTTGAGCTTCTGACACTATACACTATATGAACATAATAGATATCTATTTCTTGATTGATTTTTATTGTCCATAAAATCAATGACATAAAAAGTGAAAGGCTGAATTGAAATCAACAGCATCATTAAAAATAATTATTGCAAAACAGATATTCGATACAAGCATGATCCCTAATTCTAACTTTGAATGGGGCAAAGGTAAGTTATCACGCAAGTTGCGTGACCCAGCCTGCGTGATGGATTTGTAACGCTAAATGGGGCAAAAATGGGTTGTGCGGCGCGACATGTTCACACCGCAATATAAGTCCTAATGAAGGGAGTGATGATGATTCGATATTGTTCAGATATCAATTACCTGGTTCGGATTTTGTACATCACGCATCAGTTGTGATATTTGTTGGAGATTTCCATTTTGCGTTATATGTACCATAGCGCTTAAGGCTAGCTCGAGTTTTTGGTTATCTCCGGACTCTAAAGCACTATCAACTACATCAAACATTTTATCCAAGGCCTGCTTGTTAGTTTCATGGTGTAGATTAATAGCATTTAATAAAATATCCTTCTGAGCCCTAATCCCCTCGATATTGACTTTAGTAATATTGTCGGAAGCGAGACGCTTTGTCTTTTCCTCTTCAACGACTTTGGTGTAATCGTTAAATGCGTTATAAAGCTCGCTACCAGCTTCAGCCAACATTAAAGGATTACTTTTCCCGGCAAACTTTTTCATTAAATTCTTCATAGTACCCAACCATAAAAGTAAATGGCAAAACCCAGACAGCCAACGATCAAGACTTCGATGATCTTACTAAAGATCCCTTTTGTGAGGGTATCAAAGGCTACAAGAAACATTACTACAGCGATAAAGCCACTTGCTGTACCAAAAAAATCCCAGTGAATATCCAACAAGTAAGAGCAAAGCCACCCGAATACAGGTATCACGAGTAAGGAACCGAGTAAGGTGTCTTTATCTTCTTTAGAATAAATGCTTGTACGTTGTTTATTCTCTTTGGAAAACCAGAAATAAGTCGCTACGCTTTGTTGCCCTTTCATTTCATTAAGGCTTTTCTGACCACTAACCATATCATCAACAAAAGATGCTATGCACTCATCTGTTAATGCGGTTGCCTTATTAATGGCGTGTAACGACTTCTGGGTAGGTTGCTGCTGCTTGTCAACAAGGTCTATAGCCATCAAGCGTTTTAGTGTTTTAAGAAGTAAAATGACCTCAAGTTTATACCTATTAATAGTGTTTGCTGACTCTTGGTTCTGAAGAGCATCTGTCAATAGCTTCTCTCGCCCCTTCAGCCTATCAGCAATTTTTCTAAGTGTTTTCTGATATGATTGAACGTGAGAGTTCATTGCAAATGCAACTTCTACTAAAACATCAGTTTTCTCAACATATGTTTTAACTTCATTTCTGTATTCTACAGCTGCGGTCATTTTCTTTTCAGCATGCTTTGCATATTTTACAGCACCAAACACAGCTAATGGAGCTAGAGCAATCCCACCAAGAACTAAGGTTCCGCCCGCCATCCCAGCTCCACCAGCAGAAATGGCACCACCGCCAAACCAAGCTAATGTAGCATTTTGTGCAGCGGCTCCAGATAAAGTAGCAATAGCAGTACCTGTCGAGGCAGTACCGAGTGTTGATACAGCGCTCATAGAACCTAAGGCTAATGCGGCACCTGTAGTGGTTCCTTTTACACCTGTCTTAGCGACATCTTTAAACTCTATAGCTTGTGCTTTTAGTCGAGGAGCTTCTGTTTTATCGAATTGGATATAGGCCTGCTTCCCAACATGACTATCTAGTTCATTGATCTTCTGACATTTTCTCAAGGTTTCTAGAGCTGTGGGTATTAGCTTATCTGTGTATTCAAGTTTATCATCCACCAACTCATCTACAATTCGTTTTGACTCACTTTGAGCATCAGCAAGTCTTCGCTCTGCTCTTCTAGCACGGGATTTAGCTCTCTCAACAATCTCATCAGCCTCACTACTTTGTCGATATGAGCTAACCACTGGAACTTTATCTAAAAAACTCATCTTATTCCTGCTTTCAATTAATCAGCAATGATCAACCATTGTCATATATAATAGTATCAACATACTGAAAGCTAGGTCACTAAATTAGAGTCTTTCTTCTGAAATCTTGGTAACCACACCACCACCTGTACGCAAACTAAACATATAGAAGCATCTCAGCAACCACTCAGCGCTAAGCCTTAAGCCATATTCACCCCACAACTATAAATAGAGACGGCAATAGTTACTGCGCAGTTCTTCCGGCAACAGGCTCACCAACTCAAAACACAGGCAACAAAAAAGGGAGCAGCCACTCAACGCAACTACTCCCTTCAAAACACCAATTCGGACTACTTCAGCTCATAGAACAATTCGGTCAAAACAGCTTCACCAACTTGTTCCACTAACCGTTCAACAAAACCATCAAACTCATCAGCAAACCCAATTTTCGGAAGACCAAACTCAGCGGCAACTTGATCCAACGATAGGTTACGAACCCCGCCCTGATTCTTAGCTCGACGAGCCTTGTCATTCAGCGAGGTAACGGCCTTACCCAAATCACCACCAGCAACCAGTGCAGGATGAGCAAGCAACAAATGGCGCGCAGACGGGTAAAGTTTGTTACCGTAGAACATAGGTTTGGACTGACCTTTTAGTTTCTCTCGGTTGGCGTGGTAAGCCGAAAGCGCAGCCTCTACAGGTATGCCAGCCTTTATGCGGTTCATCAGCGTACTTTGCGCCACACCTAGCTCTCTAGCTGCTTGGCGCATACTTGAGTACTCAGTGCCATCTATAACAACTTTCTTGCGGTAGTCGCCTTTAGGTCGTGCTTCTAGCTCAAGGGCTTGCTCTAGTGTCCAGCCGAACTTAGTAACGCGCTCATTAACCAGCTTGGGGTTCAAGCCATAGTGACGCGCAGCAGCAGTGCGAGAAGGGAACTCAACACCCTCAATTTCATAGATATTTTTCATATTGTTATCTCTTTTCAATTTGCTAAGCATAAAACCATACAGAGGCCGCCTGGACAAGCCAGACGACCTCTGCATGGTTACTACTCAAAATAGGTCTTAAAACGGCGCATCATCGTCTACAGGAGCTTTTTGAGCTATACCCTCGCCGAAGCTGACCTTAGATTTAATCTGCTCATATAACGCCAGCATGTCGCGCACGAGTTCAGCATTCGGTCTAGGCTCTCCGTTAGGTTTCACCCAGTTCTGCTGCTTCCACTTCGGTGCCCATTCAGTGAGGGTTTTTATCGTCGCGGCATCCATCCCTTTAATCTCGATAGAACTCACCTCCTGATCTAGCAAACTTTTAGCGATGTTTAATGTGTGCATACAGAGCTGGTAGCGCATTGCCGAAACTGTAGGTTTCTTAACTTCAAATACTTGCGTGTCACCACCTACAACCGAAACAGTCGAACCCTTACCGCCAACACCAAGCTTACAGGTAATGGTCTTTTTCGTAGGTCTTGCTGTGAAAGTACTCAAAAAGCTTAAATCTTCTTTTGGTCGAGAATTACTGTATCGATTTCTCTTAGGCTTACTACGTGCAAGGCGAGCATCACGTTCAGCAACCAGCTCCTGCAAGCATTCTTCGGCTTGTTTGTAGGTGTAAGCCCCCTTCTTCTTACCACCAGGTTTAGCAATAATTTTCTCGCATTCAGACCATGTTTTTACGATACGAGCTATGTTGTTGTTTACCGATGCGTAAAAGTTAAATTTTTTATTAGCCATAATAATGCTCCTTAAAATTTTATTGAGTTTGCCGCCGGAATGACGGCTGTGAATTTGAATAAATGTCATTGCGTGTGAGGTTGGGTTTCTTATATCCCCAACGGTGCAATGATTGATTGGTAAAAAAGCCCTTTGAGATAAGGGCTTTCGATAGGTCAATATTTACGATCTCAACGGGCGTTGAGAGCTTCTCGCAGTGAGGAACGAGATTCAGGGTTGAAGAGGATTTCAACTTCGAAGTCAGGAAACTTCGAGACTATTAAGCGAGCTAAGTTGATGGTCAGCTCTGTCATCGGTACAGCGCCTTCAATCAGTTTGGTATTCTTAGCACTACGTACTGCGGTCGCTTTGGTTGGATAGCCAATATCGGTCATCCACTCAGCTAATGCTTTAGCGCTAATCTGCTTCTTGCTCATACCACCTTGCTCTTGCGCGTAGAAACGCAAGAATAAGCGCGCCATTAAGCTGTCCGAAGTCTCATCAGCCTTTAAACGCAGGTCCTTGTGACTCGTGCTTTCTGCCATTACCAAACGGTCTTGCCATGAGCACCAATCATCAACATCTTTTAGAACATGGGACTTGCGCCAGCGATCAAAGCGCAATCTTGTAAACAGCATCTCATCCAACGACTTGTGTGGTTTGGTTTCAAGCGCGATATGCTTACGTCCTTGCACATCAATCATCACCGGATTCAATAGTTCTCGCTTCTGGTCGAACTCCATGTTCAGGAAGATAGACCGCTTTTCCAACATCAGATCCTTATGCTCTAAAAAGCGCATCCGGTTCGGTGTCAGGTAGCTACCATCAACTTTGTCTCCTGGTTTACGGGTTAAATATTTATCCACCATATAAGCACTTTGGTAATTGATGGTTGGATCGACTTTAACGCCACCTTTAGCCAGTATCGGCTCATAGCCTTCACTTTCGATAACGGTGTACTGAGCACGAGTCTTAGCACCGATAAGTTGCTTCGCTTGATGCTTGAGTTCTAGTACTTCACCGCCAGTTGGGTCTATACGGTGGTAGAGCTCTCGGAACCGCTGACAAATAGGACCTTTTAAGTCTATTTCATTCAGATCAGCATTAGTCAGGAAGCCATCTGTCGTCACTGAAACAACAACCTTGTCATCGGGGATGCTATGAAGCATTTCCCCCAACAAGGCTCTAGCTAAGCCAGTCGTGTAAGCGGCGAAAAATGGGTTGGTCAAAGTCGATGGTGGTAGTTGCGTAGAGTAACCAGCTTGGATATCGAACGACCTCTTTGGGCGTAACGATTGAGCTAGCTTCCCATAACAACTATTTAACATCTCCTTGGTCAATTTTTCATCAAAGCTATTTTTAACGAATGACTTACGGCGTTCTCGCCCCCATTTCATAAACGGCTCGAAAATACGAACGTCATTCTTCCAAGGCACTACAAACGCTTGCTTAATGGTAATTTCCGCACCTTGGTTGTAAGCAACTTCAAGCTCATGACCAGTGCAGTGCGTTTCACCCGATAGCGGAAATATCAATCCATACTCAGATCGAACGGCTAAACTTGGGAAGCGAGTATGTTCAGGGAACTTAAACTCAACCCAAGCCAAAGCACATTTATCACCCAATAACTCATTAAGATCTTTGGTCATGTACATCTGGTCGTAATCTAACTCGCGCAGACCTAGCGTAATCGCCGAATAACATGATGGAACATCGTAATCACGCCATGTATCTATACCCGTGGGGCCAGCGATGAATGACTCATTGCGACCACCGTGATAGCACTGAGTCGCAAAGTTTTCCAACGTCATACGAGCTGTTACAGGTACATCACGAGTTATCGTTAGGGGCTTAGTTCGATCAGACGGCCACACTTCTTTAGTCACCTTCTCAAAGCCAAACAAACCACGATAACCGCGTTTATCCTCTAAGCTATTCACAAAGGCTTTAACGGCGATACCACCGATGGTGAACGGAACCGAATTTAGACCGAGTGTATTTTGACAGAAGGAAGAAACCCGCTCGAAATGACGAGCACTGATAATTGAATCAGTAATTGCATACTCAGCGAATTTCTCCGGTTGTGCTTCCAGAAACTCATCCATTCGAGAGATAGAGTACGGCTCTGGAATTTCTACCTTTGGAATCTTCAATAGCTCTCCGACAGAGGCTAGTGACGATCCATTGGGCGAAAGCAGCATGGTGTCGTAGAACGTGATATACAAGGTGTGTCGGTTGCGGGATTTGTCGTGAACATTGAGAGGCTCTTTATCGATACGTCGAGACATGACTTTATCGAGTTCCAGTCCGTATACGTCATCAAGACTCGCCACCGTCTTACGTAAACCTTTGACATGTGTCTTCAGTTGGTCAAAAGCTTGGCTGAAGTTAAACAAATCAGCCGATAGCCAATGAGCACACAAAATGATGTCAGTCGGCCACTTATCAAGTACTTCATCTTCCATCGCTTTTTCGATAGCCTGAACCAAGCATTTGTCCAGTGCTAGCCGTCCCGATTTTTTGGTCGACTCAGGAAACAAGATAACCGTTGATAACTTGTCCTGGAACAGAACCGCGAATTGGTAGCTCAAGATACGGTTGTAGCCTCCGCATTTAGATTCTACATACTCAGTATCCATGGCTATCACGGGACGTTCAAAGAACGGTGTTGCCTTTCGCTTTTTACGCTTGGTTTGCTTCTTCTTTTTAGGTTTACGAAGCAATATTGGCTTAGCTTTACGCTTAACGCCATCAAAAGAAGCAGGCTCACTCGGTTGAGCTTCACCCCAAGCACTTACCGCTTCTTCCTCGGTCCAACCGGATGTTGCTAGGTTGTCCATGCTTAAGTCAGAAGCCTGCTCTAACCAATCATATGTTTCGTTCATATAACTACTCTCCAGAAACGCAAAAAGACGCTCTAAGGCGTCTTTTTGCAAGGTTTACAATGATAATTACTTAAAATCTGACCAAGTAATCATAGGTAGGTCATTACCCTCGCTGTACGTCAGCAAGGCTTCAGTAATCGCGTCACGCAAACCTTCGAGGTCAGTGAATTCTTCAGGCGTAAACATAGCAAGCAAGTTGTCACTGTTTACCACCGTCATCAACAATGCACCCGACTTTGGAGAGATGAAAGCACCGCCAACCGTATCTGCATGAATCCAGCCACCGCTTTCTAACATGAAGCATTTATTCTTCTCAGGTTTCATCTTCTTCGATACCTGTTTAAACAATGACTCAGCCTCTTCACCAGTTTCAGCAACGATTAGATTGCCTCTTGCACCCAGAATAAGCAGCAGATCTTCAGACGGAAGAACCGTTTTGCCACCAAACACATTCGCTACACCAGAGTTAGTACGCACAAAAATAGAGTTACTCATTTTGATACCTCAAATCATTTAAATTGTTAAAGAGCAGCGAAGAAGCTCGCTGCCCCCTCGAAAACAACTAAGCGAGAGAATCGCTGCGTTGCTGAGGTTCATATTAGGGATGAAAGAAAGCACTCAACTAAGAAGAGAATCGAGTCGACAAGCCACAAAACAATTAACTCGTCGCTCAAAGTCCAGCGAAGATTTAGCGCAGAACCTAAGTCACGAAAGGCGCTAGAAGAAATATCAATCGTCAAGGCTGTGATAGTAAAAAGATCAAGGTTAGGTACACTTTTGTTTGATTTTTATAGGCAGATACTAAAAAGCCCAAAGACGTCCTAACGGACGCCTTTGGGCTTTTATCTGTATTGAGAAATATTACTGTGTTAATGCATTGTCATCTCTTTTTCCCAACGCTCAACCTCACTACGCAAAAAGCGCACACTGCGACCTATGCGCATCACTGGCGGTAAACTTTTAGGGTTGCGAGTTACATTGGTTCGTACGGTTGCTGGGTTTAAGCCGTACATTTCCGCAAATTCTTCAATAGTTAGTACTCTGGACATGTCGAACTCCTTAATCGATTTGTAAGTTAGGTAGCATGGCGTCAACGGTCTGCTGAGAGGCTTGCGCTAGATGGGTATTTTGATAGTAGGCGTAACGCTCGGTCACATTCACATTGGAGTGACCAAGACTTTGCTGCGCGAGACGAATATCGTTCGTCGCAAGCAACATTTGGGTTGCGTAAGTGCGGCGAAGATCGTGGATAGTAAAAGGTGCGTCCAGACAGCCTTCTTGCTTCATGGCAAGTTGAATGCGCTCCATACAAGCGCGTGGATATGCAATGTGCTCTCCTTGGTTCTTTAACGAGGGGAACACCCAATCGTTGAACGACACTTTGAGGCATTTACGGATCAGGCGTTTTGCTGGCTCGGAGAAATAGACGCGCTGCGATTTACCCGACTTAGTCATAGGCAATAAAGCAGACGATAGATCGTCAGCTAACATGGAACGAGAAAGACTAATCACGTTACCAATACGCATACCTGTAAGCAGGCTAAGCATCAACGCATAGGCATGAATGAAGTTGGGTTCAGCACAAGCATGACGACAAAAGCTTTCCATCTCTTTAGAGGACAACACTCGGTCTTTCGCATTGTTCTCCACCCGCTTTTTCACACCCTTT
This sequence comes from Vibrio sp. 1401, assembly GCF_033340295.1. Classification (NCBI taxonomy): domain Bacteria; kingdom Pseudomonadati; phylum Pseudomonadota; class Gammaproteobacteria; order Vibrionales; family Vibrionaceae; genus Vibrio; species Vibrio sp. 1401. The sequence continues at coordinate 32,477 of NZ_JAWOWF010000033.1, read as the reverse complement.
ACTGGACTTTTGTCGATAATTTCATGGTCAACCGCCATCGAGAAAAATTTCGATAAGAAGGCTTGATAACGGTTAATAGAGGAATTGCTTAAGTCAGTAAGTGAATTGAGAAACCGTTCAACATCACGGCGAGTCACGTCCGTAACACGCTCTTTACCAAACGCAGCCATTACGCGCTTAGAGCGGGATAAAAAGGTCTTAGAATCGCGGTGATGATTACGACTGTATGGAAGTACAACGTCATCAAAGAACTGTTGTACAGTCAAACGCGACCCCTTCTGGTATGCCCCAGACTGAACATCAGCGATAAATTGGTAAGCCAACTGATTGAATTCAGCAAACTTCATTTCGGGGTAAGTCCCAAACGACTCGTAGTAACGCTTTCCTTTCCAGCCAAGGCGAACTATCCAGCGCATACTCTTCGCGGTCACAAGTACGCGCAATCGGGGGTTTTTCTTCCAAGGATACTCAACACCTTGCTCGCCCTTAGCAGGACGAGGCAACGCATTGAGTACCTTCTGGTTCATTTCTATCGGTGTAGTGCTCACAATATCTCACTCCGTATAAGTAAATCGTGAGCAAAGATTAAGGTGACACTGACTGAAGAGTGCCGACCACACGACTCCCTCTACAGACCATAAAATATGATGCACCGTAAGAAAAAAGAGTTCATACAAAGAGATTAACTCGTTAGTATGCACAGATTAAGGAACCATTTTGTTTGATTTAATATGCCTAGAAGAAAACCCGTACTCTATGAAAAAACGGTTTACCTTTTCACGCCAAAAGCTAAACCCTTATCAATTCATAACAAGCACTTGCTCATCATTACCCTACAGCGGCTATTTGGCTTCAGTCCTGATAAAGCTACCGCAGCATTGGAAAGTGCCTTTAAAAAAGCAGGGTTACACCAGTCGTTCCCAAAGCGTTCCGCACATTCCACTTATAAAACTAAGCACATTAAAACGCTCAAGCCATTGAAAGAATTGTCAAACAAGAAAAGAATTGCGCTCACTTTAATCGAGAGCAGCATTGTAGAATTGGACAGCAGTAAAGACGAGGCATACCAAGATATAGAGATGCCAATCACGGTAGATATTCTAGACTTCCCACCCTGGTATAAACAAAACCGAGAATTTATCCAGCTCTTGGGAAACTTCATTTCAACCGAGCGAAAGTACGAAGAAGAAAGCCATCAGCTGCTTCTTGAAGCCGTACGCAGAGCATCACCACCAGCAGAAAAGCACCTAATAGAAACGAATCTCAAGTTCTACAAAAAACATATTGGTCAACCAAGTACCAATAAAGTAGCTAACAAACAGCTCTTAGATGCCAAACTCGTTATCTTTAACACCATTAACGACGAGGTTGATAACAAAGCTCGTAAAGCTGATACCAAAGAAAGCAAAGAGATTGAGACAACCACTCATAATTACTTAGATTATTATGACGATACGCGTGGCGAAACTGACGAGAAAGACGACGAACAGAGCACGTACCTTATCTATCTCTTGGTTAAACCAAGCAAAAGTATCAAATACATCCCGTTCAAAATTACAAACCTAAATCCGCTCTACAAATATCTTGGTAGTAGAGACAGCACTTACTCAGTGTATGCAATTAAAAACCGTAATCAATTAACGCTCGAACTCGTTATTAGTGACAAAAGTCGAATAAAATATAAAGCCACCATCGAGCAAGACTTTCAGCAAGACGTACCTAACCCGTTTACTGGTCAGATATTATTCAATAAGTTCAACTTTTGGGAGCCATCGTTACCTGACAAAAAACACACAATTGTTAGACAAAGAAAAATTCACACATGTAACGTAAAGCTCTCAACATCGGAGGGACATATCGGCAAACGCGGCATAAGGTATATCTTACAACGTATGCACCAATCGCTCTCACTGACAGAGTTTCACGATATCGTTACACCCAAAATGTTCATTGAAAGACCTCAAGCATATAAAACAAAACCTATCTTGCTCACGTGGCCGTGTGAAATTAAGAATGGTATTAATTCCCCAACGGACTAAATGAACACAGAGGAAAAAGCCCGACGAGATAAAGGGAAACCACTTCCCATCAGTTACGATAAAGAAAAAAGTAGAGGCGATTGCACCTCAACTTGTTCATGTCACCATCTCTAGGTACTCCTAGTACCGAAAAACTCAGTGACCCGTTAAACTCATTAGTCTTAGACATTGACTTCAGTTCGGTTTCTACCTTTCCTTTTCGCTTGATACAGTGCTGTATCTGCTTTTTGGATAGCCATATGAAGTGTTTCTCCACTTCCAGTCCAATGTGACACGCCAATTGAAACAGTTAAATTACCTATGCTTGCAAACTGGTGCTGTTCAACATGCTTTCTTAATCTTTCAGCCTTCTCAAATGCATTTTCTACATTCATTTCAGCAAGAAAAGTCATGAACTCTTCCCCACCAGTTCGACATAAAACATCTGTCTTGCGCGATTGAGATTTAATCAGGTTAGAAAGCTCTTTTAGAACCTCATCTCCAACACTGTGTCCATAGGTATCATTCACTTTTTTAAAGAAATCAATATCAATAGCCATAATAGAAAGAGGTTTCTTACTTTCTTTAAACCTCTCAAGTGCTTCTTCAAAACCTCTACGATTAGTGAGTCCCGTCATGACATCAGTCAAACTATTGCAATGAAGTTTTTCTATCGTGTTAGAAACATCCGTTAGTGTCTTAAGTACTGCTGACTTCAATAAAAACGCTTCAAAAAACCAAGGTTTTATCTTTTTGAAATCAATAGGCTCAGAGTCTTCCACGTTTGTTCTATTTATAGAACGAGCAAGCTGCCATAAAGGTTTAGATATAGTGGCAGACGTTACCCAAATAAGGATAAAAGTAAAAAGGCTCAAAGGTATCGTACGTGCAAAAACAGAATGGATTTGAGACTCTAATAAGTCAAAGCTAAGAGACTTTGATTTCTCGACGACAACACCCCATCCTGTTGTTTGTACAGGTGCATACCCGGCAAGCACTTTTTCACCGAAATAGTCAACCACTTCAAGACCACCGTCTTTACCTTCAAGAGCCGAGTTAACTCCTTCATTGTCTTCAACAACCTTGCCTATCAAGGTACTGTCTGGGTGGTAGATTATCGTTTTGCTATTATCAACTACGTACAAATACAAACCATCGCTATGGCTATGATCATCAAGGAGAGATTTTAAGACATTGTTATCTTTAAGGTAGATCGTCCCCCCTAAGTACCCAAGATATTCTTTATTAGGAGAGAAAATAGGATAGGAAATGCATAACAAGTAGTTTCCTTTAGGTGAAAGGAATGGTTTGGTAATAAAAGGTTGCACTTTGTTAATGGAGTGTAAGATAGCTTCATCTTTAATTTGTATCCCCTCTGCTTTTGTTATGTTTTTTGAGGTTGAAACGATGAATCCTTCATTATCTACAAGCACTGTAGAGTTAAATAAGTTCGCCTGTTGTTGTAAGCGATTCAGTTCACGCTCTATATAGTCTTTGCTCGTGAAATGTCTTCCCAAAAGCTCAGCAGAGAACTCAACTTGTCGCATAGCAGACTCCGAAAAAACATCCGTAACTTCTGCCATCTTCTTGGCATAAGTATGGTTTGTCTCTAAAGTGTCACGGATAATATGATCGCGTTGAACCTGATAAATTGAGAAAAAAGCATTAATTAATGTTATGGAAACACTAAAAATACAAATGACAAGAATGAGCTTTCTGAGGTTCAGTGTTTCTTTATTGATTCCAAGCATGAATTTGGAGATCTCCTATGTGAGAATCCATTGTTATAGTTTATAAATTATTGCTACTTATAATCCTGACAATGGAAGCAAAATCAAGAAAAAGAAGTAGGTCTCCCTACTTCTTTTTTAATTACAGTTCAAGCTCGTCTAGAACACCTCCCACAAGAGCACCTGCAACAAACCCTATGGCTCCACCGAGAACGACGCCCTGTGGACCATAGCGGGTACCGAGTGTGGCACCGTACTTCGCGAATCGAACGCCTGTTGACGCGCTAGGCTTAAACCAGCGCTGTTGATGGTTAGAGTGAAAATGTGTCTTCGCCATAATGTTTTTTCCTTTCCTATAGATACAGAAAAGGGCGATACCTTTCGATACCGCCCTTGTTGATAAGCCTAATATTAGTGATGGGACTTAATCATCGTCATCATCAGCCATGAAGTCGCCGCCGAGCCAACCATCGTCGCCCGGCTCCATATCGAAGTCCTGACTGAAGCCAGAATCTTCTGTGCCATCATCATAGTCACCTTGGTCTTCTGTCCAACCGCCCATAACGAATACTCCTTCTTAACTGTAATCCATTGCGCCACACGTATCGCATGACCCACCCTTGGTGACCCAACCGGGACAACCCAAAGAACGGCATGAGTAACCTGATGCCATAAGTGGCTTAATGAATGTCACTTTCATTATAGTTTCCTTTAATTAACGTTGTAGTAAATCTACGTTGTGTAGTATCCCACTGCGCTCGGACAGGGTATGTCCAAGACCGCAGAATGAGTGTGAAAATAGTCATCGTCATTGCCCTGCCTTATCCAATGAAAGCTATGCCAAATCTAAGTGCGTGACGGTTAGAAACATTTAAAAATGTTTTGCCCTCAACCTGTCCAAGGGAAACCGTACGCTAGTAGCATGAGCGATAAGAGTGAAAAGCTAGCTTTAAGGCTAGGTGACATATTGACGAGATTGTTTATGGGAGAAGTGCTCTCCCCTGAGCAGTTGGTCGCGGATTATCAGGTAAGCGAGAAAACCCTGAGACGCGATTTCAATGAAAGGCTAGTCAACGCTCCGATTATCCGCACCAATGAGGGTTATCGGTTAGATCCAGTAACTCGAAATAATGGTAATGCGAATACCAACAAGGTACTGCACGATACGGGTTTGTCTGCGCTACTACCGAATCACTACAAGTTCAACGGTCACACTCCCGTTCTGTTTAAGAATCCACGCTCCGAACCCATTGAGAAGTTCGATGCGCAGTTTAGGCAGTTGACCGAAGTTATTACCACTCACTCTGTTATTGACCTTATTTACAATGGCAAAACGTTTGAATCTGTCCATCCCTATCGTTTGGTGAACGACCGTGGTATCTGGTTCCTCGCTGCGACCTACTGTGACCAGCTACATTCGTACCGATTACCGAATATTTCACGGATTCACCGCCGGGAAGATAAATACAAACCGAATCAAAAGGTCCACGAGGAGATACATAAACAAGGGATGGAGTGGCTAACTCCGGATGATGCTGAGGTGCTTGTACAGGTTGATAGGGAAGTAGCTCCACGCTTTCTTGAAGGTATGATTCTTCCCCACCAGCAACTATTGAAAGAACTGAGCGACGGTAGTTTGTTGGTTAGCAGTCGTGTATCAAGATTGAGCGATATCTTGCCCTTGTTGAAGTCTTGGATACCTCAAGTCGAGGTGCTTTCCCCTGTCAGCCTTAAGCTTGAACTTATACGCGATCTCCACGCCACATTGGATCGTTACAAGTAGTTGCCACGTTAATAAATGACGTCCCACCGCGCTATCTAGAAGCACAGCTCCAAGACAACAAAGAACCAAGACATAATGTCGTTTCACTACGCCGCGACCGACCGCCCTAACCATCAACTTGCCACTATGTACCGATTTTAAGCTTACCTATGTGAGATAAGCGAAAGAAACGATTTAGCGAAATCTCAAACCGATACCGCGCAAGGGAAAGCTCGAAATGATGCCGTTTTTGGTCGGGTTGAGACTAACTAATAAATAACTCCGCTAGGAGAAGTAATTTAATAGGGGTATAACCATGATGTCTGATGCACGAACTCTGCTCCAAATCACTCAGTCCAGTCCGTATCTTTACCTAGTTGATATCGCTAACTTGTTGAGCTTCACCGCCGTTGGCTATCTACTGGGTATGATGACTGGATAAACAGAGCCATAAATTGAACTTGTCACTATAGATTCCGGTGACAAGTTCCTTTTGTTACACCTAGCCTGTTTTAACTAGCTTCTGAAAATAGGTGAAAAATTTGAGTAAAAGTTCATTTGTGTCAATCCATTCACGAATATCGTTATAAATCTATCAGTTAGACTAGTGTTTTATAAGTGAAGCATGTTTAATCCGCGTATCGAAACCAAAACAAAATAGGTACAAAAACATGTCTATTTCATTCAATAAAACAGAGCATCTACTTAACGACTGTCAAAGTGAGAAAATTGCCAAGTGTGCGGCAGCAGCTTGGGGACATGAAGCAACAATGGGAACTCAAATGTTTTTCGCAGAGTCGGATCACTACTCGATTCAGATGGCAGAAGAGCATTTGGAAAACCCAGAAAGCCAAGAAGTTATCTTCATTGACTTTCTAGCTTACAGCGACCATGAAAAGTCACGCACATCTGCGGTTGTTTACGAGAAAGAAGACCTCGTAATGCTTTGTCATTGGTTTTCATTTGAGGATGATGAGGAAGAATATTTTGAGCCTGGATACCCTATGACCACTTCCGGATTCTTCAGCTACCTGAACTCTCTACCAAATATAAAGAGACATGTTCACCCATCTGCACTAGATGACAAGTATCAGCTAGGGTTGTCTCTACTGGACGAACTAAGCCAGTAAGTTATATCTAATTCTGTTTGTACTGGGGTAAATTGGATAAGTTGTCATTTCGTATGGCAACGTTGAAAATGACCAAGTTTTCGAGCCAAACTACGAACATAAGATTAAGGTGCGCTCTTGGCGCTGATATTAAGGGAAGCCTTTATCCCTAGTTGCAGAGATAGCATCAGACAAATCATTCTCTCGGTATTTTCTATAGGCTTCCCGTCCCTTACTGCTCCCATTGCTTCGACATAGCAATGGGAGCTTTTAATAACAAAACACCAGTGTAAACCAACCAAAGTCGTTAAAATTAAGACTCCCTTCCTTGGTTTTTCCACCGTCCATTGCAATCCAGCAACTTCATCCCCTCTGAATCCCTAAGGCAACGGATTGGGTAAACGTTGCTAAAACTTGCCCCAATGAAAAAGGCTTCCCATCACGCCATGATTAACATGGAGCAATAGGAAGCCTTAGTGTCACTAGGAAGTGAGTCAACTATTTTATGGTACATACATGGTGCTTTCTACTTGGTTTGTTGCCGATGGACTAATCCACAGTGACTTTTATCTCATCGAACACGCCCATTTCGACGTAGCTGAGAAAGTTGGATTCCCACATCGAGTAGAACTCCATTACCTCACTACTTGTTATCGGCAACTCCGGAACATAGGAAAAACTCGCTGTTCCAGATGAGAAGTTAAAGTCCACCTCTTTAACCAGTTCGGGATAAGGACCACCGCAATACGCAAAGTCAGTGATGTAATCAAAGATCCACTGGTCGTAGAGGCGAACAAGCCTGATTTCAACTGGGTGCCAACCGCCGTTTTCCGAACTGTAGGATGAATCTCGGAAGTTAAACACAACCGATTGGATCATGGGTGTCCATTTGCCTGATTCGCTGATCACTCGGTTTAAAGCATCTTGAAGATCGACACTAACAGGCAGCAGTAATCGCTCAACGTCAAAAGTTAAGTTCATAATAAAATCTCTTTTAGTTTGTCAGGAAAGCACTCTTGTTAAGTGCTCGGTATGAAAGCCTGAATTGGCTTAGTGGGTAAGGATTGATTTGGTTTTGGGGTTATTCAGCTTTGGCTTCAGCGTCCACGAGAGACAGCAACTCATCACGACGTTGCTCGTAGTCTGGCGCTAGAACGTGAAGAAACACTGATTTCTCCGACTGGATGATAAGACCAAGCCCCCTGCAACAAGCAGCCATAAAACCAGCGTTATTCGCTGACTGCCCGGAAAAGACACACTTCATCACAGAACTCTTGAACGGCTTATCACCCTGCACATCTAGTACAGCGGTGATATCTTTAAGTGGGATCCAACTTCGACAATAAAGACCACCTCCTTGATTACCCGATATACGGATATAAAGTTCCTTCTCCCCTTGATGAATAGCAATTTCATAGAACAAATGATTTTCCGTTTTCGGCGATAGCTTTTTCGCTTTGCCTTCGAGCACGATATGAGTGAAATGGTCAACTGGTAACTCTTCCACGACTGTTACTTGTTCATTACCCTCTACGATTTCAGGTTGAACAGTTTCTTGTTTATTGCTTGGTTTACGTGCCATAGGACACCTCCTTTAAGATGGAATAATTCAGGTTTAATTTGGTTTTAAGATTCAGCTTGATCAGCTAACTTGGCGACAGGGAACGTTGGACTGTTCATAGGAGCGCAACAGTACACACCACCACCTTCCATGGTCACTATGGCGACCGCTATAAGCCAAGGACAGTCAGGAGAGTTAAGAATTAGCACCCACTCGCTAAAGTTACTAAGGAACCTTAGAAAATGCTGGTCTTCCTCAGACTCTTCACTCAAGGTTTCGTCGGTATCGGACTCCTCAATCAAGTACAAGGTCGTACCGACCTCATCCCAGAATGCTTTTGTGTTTTCTTCATCACCGAATGGCTCAATCAAGTGTTCGAGCAGTTTTGCTTTCACACCATCAGGCATTGGCAGTGATTGAATGTCTTCAAACTTGTTTACTGTTTTCATCGTGAATTTCCTTATAACTAACGAAAACCAACTTTCCACTCTCTATCGAGACGTGTCAGATGATTTTCCTTCTAATAATGAAAAAGCCCCTGTTTAGCTCATCGCTAAACAGGGGCTTTTCTAATGTCATTTCTAAATTAATTGGTTAAACCTAACTTCTTCATTCCCAACGTACCTCTGGATTCGCAGTCACTATATCGGATAAACGAGAGCCAATCTCCCTCCGACGCCCTACAGTCAATTTTGAGTAGCGCCTTGTTGATGACAGGTCAGCGTGATTCAGCTGTTTGGCTATGTCGTGTAACGAGACTCCTTGGCTAGCTAACAAACTCCCAACTGTATGACGAGCTGAATGCAGGGTTAGATTCGCTTTATCTCCGGGTATGTCGGGCAATCCCATCTTGGCTTTGATAGCCTTGAAAGCATGTCTAGGTTGCCCTACTGGTTTACCCTTTTTGCGTCCAGGAAAGAGATACGGATTATTCGACACATGTGGCACCGACCTCAAAATATCAAGCATGTAATCACTCAAGTAAATAACGTGGCTACTACCGTTTTTCGTATGCGGGATAGTGAGAGATTTCTCCTCCCAATTCACATCGGATTTCAAGCGCAAACGCAGTTCCTTATCCCTTGCACCAGTCAAAAACAACAAAGCTAGGTATGCGCCAATACTTTTGTCTTCATGGTTCAGGGCATGACCGATGAACTCCTTTAGCTGTGATTCGGATAAGTACGCAGTTTTAACATTGTCCACTTTTGGTAAGCTAACTTTATCCGCCACCAACGGACAATCCATGAGACGGTATGCGTGTCGATTTAAAGACTTTAACAGTGCCAACACTCTGCAAATAGTGGCTGTCGCATAAGGCTTTCCAGTGGTCTTACTGATCGCTCCCTGCATTTCCATCTGAACTTTAACGATATGAGCAGCAGTGATCTGATTGATTGGAACATGATGTATCGACTTAGCATGGCGAAACCGAGCGACATCATCTTTCCATGTGCGGCGTTGTTTTTGAAGCGGAAGGTAAACAGTTTCGAAAAATCGCTCAAGAGTCATAGAAGAGTCAGCTTTTTCAGTATCACGTTCAATCTTCGGATCAATACCCTCAAGAATCTGCTGGCGATACTCTTTAGCTTTCTTGCGTAAGGTGATTAGGTCAGTGTCATTGAGTCGCCCTAGACCGATAGAGGCTTTGCGACCTGTCACTGGACTAGTGTATCGAAGAAGATAGCGAACTGAACCCTGTCGTTTTCCCACTAAGCAACGAACTCCTACAGGCAGACCAGAGTCTTTCATAGCAGATAGATTAACTTCGTAATCGGTGGATTTAGCGTTGGCAGGATTGGGCTTGAGATTGTTGAGGAAAGTGGTGGTGAGTCGTTGTGATTTGCTCATTCAAACCTCCATTAACTAGATATTCAATTAGTTAATATCTGTTTGAATAGTTGTTTGTTACGGCGACGCGATACGGTTAGAGATATCACAAAGTTACTCAAAACTTCCGTAAAAACAAACTAGAACCAAAACATACAAAGAAAACAGAGAGATTTATTTATGTAAAATTTACGCAGAATGGCATTTAAGCTCAATAACTCTCCTCTCATGCAAAAAAATCTCCCAAAAGTAACGAATGGCAAGGTGTCTTTCAGCCAAAAACACCTTAAAAACATCCAAAATTTCTTTATTAATTTCTTTAAAAAGAATAATTACCTTTTAATTTCAATTAATTACAAAATCACACTTCCGTAAATTTTCCTTTTATTTCATTCTTATATGCATTTATAGTCATTTCAAACTTAACCCAAAAAGAGGTGTCTATGTCAGAATCAATAACCCACAATCAAAAGCTTGATAAGGACTGCGCTAAAAGCATTGTCGAACAACTAGTATCTTTAAATATCCCTAGGTCAGAAATAGCCCGCAGATGTGGGGTCAATCAGTCCAGAATTAATGGATGGGAAAATGGAGAAAAAGCGGGTAGTGAAAATCTTCAAAAACTAAGAGCATTGTTAAACCTCCGCTTACCAAACCTTAAAGCGGAAACATTCCAGGTTTCCAAATGCGTGCGTTTAGCTTTAGCTAAAGAAGATCTAGACCTATTTCTAGTGAAGCAAATGAAAGCCTTTATAGGAGAGCTTCCTTCACTTCCCTTCGAGTTGCGTGAGAAATTCGACAGTGCAGAGTCATTAGAATCATTAAATGAGGTTATCGCGACTCAGTATCACTTGTATGTTTGCAAGGAGGTTGATTCCGACCTCTATTTCACTAAAAGACAAGAACATGTAGTTAACCAAATGGCGCCATACGTAAAACCATTTGGCGTATTACCATCAAGTTACCAAAATACCATGCACTCAGTACTCGAACAGCTTAAAAAAGCGATTCAAGAGGCAGAAGAACAGATAGCAAAGAAACAACATCGAGAACAAGAAAATCAAAAATTCTTCAGAAGCACCGTTGAACATTCGATTTCAAACACTCTACAGAGAAGTTTTGCACTTCATACCAACGCTGAAATAAACCTTGAAAATGTACAGAAAGAGCTTCTTACTCATATACATAAAGCACTAGAGGACTTTCACTTTCAATATTCAGGTTCATATTTCTCCCATCCGCTGTCTGAGCTTGTTCGTACTATGGAGAGAGTTGCCCAGTTTCTCGATGACAGTCAATTTGGACCTAAGTACGGCACAATGCGACTAGATGGTCAGAATATGTATTACTCTGACTCGATTAAAAAACCAGAAGGTTTTATCGAATTTGAAGATATCGAGTTCGCAATTGATTCTGCTAAAAAGCTTCAGGGTAATTTTGAAAAGTTCATCGAAGAACAGCAAGAACGCTACTCCGCTCTTTTCAAACTCAAAGAGAAAGAACTGGAACTCTGTTCCAAGCTGGATAGCGGCAAAGTATTCCGCCAAAAGGACTGTGAGGCTCTAGCATTTGGTAAAGAACTTGGTGTACAAGACGCTCGTCTGAGCAACCTAGCGGTATTTGCAGACAGCATTTTGAAATGTGACAAACTACCAATAGCTTTAAATGGGGAAAAACATGAATTAGAGCTATTAAACGGACTCCAAGAAATGCTCAATGATCTAACGCCAGAGCCAATCATCCATCCCGTTCAAATCGGTGGTCAATTAGTCTTCTCTAAAGAAAGAGAAACCAAAGGAAAGACTTTGATATATTCGTTAAATAATAATGATCTGGTTCTTCTACAAGAAGCTAGCATCTGCAACCAACAAATCTTAACAATACAACCCAAACTAGCAGCAGAAGAATTACTCACTCATATTGATGTCGATATAAGAGATTCAGTTAAACAATCCCTGCTAGAACATGGCTACATGTTCAGCGACGTCGAGGTTCTAGGGTAGAGGCGAAAGCTATAAGCACGCAACTTCACGCGTGCTTATCACTCTGGGAACAGATTCATGGAGTTGGATATCCGTGTAAAAATCCATACTGAACAAGCACTTTTCACATCAATGATGTTTTGAAATTCACAGCCAGACTCAAGAACATACCATTAATAATAACCAGTACAACAGCGGCCTACGGCAAGCTGTTGTACTGGTTATTATATATTTAATATCAAGATCCTATCCAAACCCTAGCTCTCAGTTCATTTCGCAACATTCGCACAATCACCAAATCACAGACCCCCGAAGCAAAGCGAGTCCCTATCTCTCGCATAGAAACTCAACCGCAATCATATAGTTCAGAGCACACCGAGAGCCGAACACTAATCTCGTACAATTACCGCCAGAAGGTACTCTAGTAGTCAATGAACGAGCTTAGAACAGCGATATTCACACCCTGATGATTAGTAGTAGCGATGGAGAATACTGCCATTTATTACACTTTAATGAGGTCGGTAAGTCAGCCTACTAACACCTAACCCATTTTTTCTTGGACTGAGGACTGCGCTTGATTTGATTATTCTTTGATAGCTCATGAATAGCTCTAGAAAAGTCAGACTTTGACAGCCCTAGTTGCTTTTGAAAGCTAGGATCTAAAGCACGAGGAGAGTTCAAAGCATGAAGAAGCTTGTCTTCAGGAGATTTTTGGGGTGTCTGTTGTGGCTTAACAATTGGAACAACGGTGTTCTCTCTAGTTCTGATGCTTTGACAAGGTGCGCCTAATTGCTTGCACTGAAACTCAAATGCTGAAATCAAACTTTCATCGTTACTGTATAGCTCAAAGTGAACAGAGCCCAGTTGCTTTTTATCTAAAGCAAGTAGCACCCTAGACAGATATGCAATGATATAGAAATCGGCTTGGTTCTGACCTGTCGGATAGTCAGATAAGAACAGATACAACGACTTTTCACAAACAAGCTTGACTGAATCTGACTTAGAAAAAACAAAGACTTTATCAACGACCGAAGCATTAATTTTTTCTAGCTCCTTCAGTCCTACATTTTCAGCATCGACGAAAATCATCTTCATAGTTGGTCAAGCTCCATTTGTTCACCACTATAAAGAAGATTACACAGTTGCATATCGATAGCAAATTGAGGTTAATTCATTTGTGTGATTGATTGTAGGTGTATTACCCCAACGCGCTTACAACACACACTGCAAAACCGCCTATCTCAAACCGACTTTTCGACTATCCATCAAAACGATCAGTTACCCCATAGAAACTAAACCAAAACCGCATAGCACCGTAAAGTCACCATGGTCGTACCATGGTTCTTCTCGCTCGAAGCTCTTGAAGATAATGGCTTGCGCGACGGCTGCTTTTAGCATTTGTTGGATTTACTGGGATTCCGTTGCGCACAGAATCGTCATGCGATGAACCATATATGGACCATGGGAGAAATTTTAAGGCAGATAAAGGGAGCTCAATGGTGCGAGAAAAGCGTCGATAACAAGAAAGGAAAACTGAGGTAAGCAACTGAAAAGTAGAACATTTTCAAGCACCTAAAACGACGAAAGGCCGCTATAAAAGCGACCTTTCTATGTATGGTACCGGTGGGCGGACTTGAACCGCCACGCCCGAAGGCAACGGATTTTGAATCCGTCGTGTATACCAATTTCACCACACCGGCATCTTTGGGCTATTGCCCTTTGATGGTTGGCATTATACGTAAGCTTTTGACCTGCGCAAGCAGAAATACCTTAAATAACTATCGTTTGCTGATAATTTCGCCACAAAGTGTGACAAAGCTGTACTCATAAGAAACGTACGCTCCATTTTCTACTACTCTTCCAGATGAAAGTGAGTATACGAAACTCTTTTTAAATTCTATTCACTGTAATATCAGAAACATAACCATTCCCAATGCTCGACAACGCATTATGGAGCATCTCTGCGGCATCTTCTGCTTGCATGAAGTGACTCGTGTCCATCGTATTGCCGCTTGTTTTCCAGAATTCCGTATCCATTCCACCAGGATAAACCGCGATAATTTTCATAGGTTTTCCTTTTAGCTCCAAACGAACCGACTCAATTAATCCTTTGACGGCCCATTTCACTGCACAATACGTAGACTCTTGCGCTTTAGGTTGTTGCGCGGCTGTGGACATGATCATGACCACTTTTATTGGATGATCTTTGTAACGCTTTACTAACTCTCTTAACACATGAATCGCAGAATTCAGGTTGTTATCAATCAACTTTTGAATCTCTTCCGGCTCCTGCTCTTCCAGTAAGCCAAAATAACCACTTCCTGCACTATGAATGACCATTTCAGGAGGCTGTTTCATCCCATCAAAGAGCTGTTTCACACCTTGATGTAATGAGAGGTTGCAAGCTTGATAGCCGACGTTATGAGAGAGTTGTTTTGCTAGTGCGGATAGTTTTTCTGTATTTCTTCCTATTACATACGTCTCTTTGCCTTCCGCATCATAACGCTTTGCTAGTTCCGCCCCTAAGCCGCTACTTGCACCTGTAATTACAATCATGCGCTACCTCTTTTCAATCACATACTTTTAATTCATCTATCAATTAAGGTAACAGAATCGTGGTAATTCACACCTCAAGAGCACCATTCTTTGAAGCAAGCAGCTTTCTTACTTTCGTGATGCATGAAATATCAAGCAGAACGACGGGCATTTAACCTATGCTTAAGCAAGAATAACTTTCTGAATTTTCTATCGACTTTCTAGTGAGAACTGAATAGGAGCAAAGAATGACTGGGTCAAAATGGCAGTGGTTACTGAAACAGATGACACGAAAACTGTGGGTCCGGACGTCACTCTACGCATTACTAGCTGTTGCTACCGCCTTAATGTCGATTGTTTTAAACCAGTTCATTACTCTGCCCCCTGCCATCAACGTCAGCAAGGATTTGTTGAACAACATATTAAATATCCTCGCAACCTCCATGCTTGCAGTGACTACATTCTCTCTCAATATTATGGTCTCAGCATACAGTGCCGCTAGTGCGGGGGTAACGCCACGAGCGACAAAACTGTTGATGGAAGACAGCACAACACAAAATGCCTTAGCAACCTTTCTTGGCTCTTTTCTATTTAGTTTGGTAGGAATTATCGCGCTAGGTATTGGGGCCTATCATCAACAAGCACAAATTTATCTGTTCATCGTAACTATCGCCGTAATCGTGATGATCATACTCACTCTGCTACGTTGGATTCAGCACCTTTCCGTACTAGGAAGGGTCAGTGAAACCACTTCATACGTGGAGCAAGCCTTGTTAGATGCGATAAGAAAACGGGGCAAAGAGCGTTGGCTAGGTGCTCACCCGTGGAGCCACCCAGAACATAAACCCAGAGGAAGTAAACCTATTTTGAGCCAAGAAATTGGCTACTTACAGCATGTTGATATGCATCATCTCGATAGTATTGCTGAAGCAAACCAATGCACCATCTACCTTGAGCGACAACCGGGAAGTTTTGTGTACGTAGGTCAACCATTGGCTTGGGTTTGTGGAGAATTGCCAGACGAAAGCGAAGTAACGGCAGCCTTCACGATTCGAACGGAGCGTTCATATGATCAGGACCCTCGCTTTGGTTTAGTCGTTATGGCGGAAATCGCCTCACGAGCACTATCTCCGGCTGTAAATGATAATGGCACCGCAATTGACGTTCTTGGGCGTTCTGTACGAGCACTTTCATTATGGGGAGACCTACTCAGTGAGCCTCCTACCAAAACTCGATATCCTAGACTATTTGTGCCCGCATTGAGCTGCCAGGATTTGTTTGATGATGTCTTTTTGCCGATAGCACACGATGGTGCAGCGCAACTCCAAATACAGATTCGCCTACAAAAGGCCTTGCTAGCTCTCTCTAGTATGCACCCTAAGTTATTTTTGTCACCAGCAATCAAGCTGTCAGAAAAAGCTTTAGAGCTTTCGTTAAGCCAACATTATACCGAAGATGAGAAACACCAACTCTCTCAGCTATCTAATCTGGTCACAGACCAAAGAGCCAATGGTTAAGAGAGTCGAATTCAGTTGAAACATATTGCTGCACGGCCTCGTGTATCATGACATGTGCTGATAACGTAGGGCAGAAAAGTCACTTAGTTTATACACAATTAAAGACTCTGTGCGTTAGGTCTCTTTTCTCTTGGTGAGGGAATCTATATTCTGACGCACAATTTTTAAGGTAAGTGATGGAATAATGGCAACGTCTACAACTCTTCCACCTGCTGGTCTCTTTCGTCGACTTGCAGCGTTGATTTACGACACATTGATTATTATCGCAATTGAAATGATGGCCGCTGGTATTGTTATGGCCGTTGTGTTTGCACTAAATGCAGCAGGATTGTTGAGCTATGGCGAGTACGCAGATGCCGCAGATATGCTCGGAAAGCACCCTGTATTGAGCCCTCTATTTACACTTTACCTTGCGGGTGTGTGGATATATTTCTTTGTGTTCTTCTGGACGCGAGCAGGACAAACTCTTGGGATGCGCGCTTGGAAGCTTCGAGTTCGCAATGCCAAAGACGGTGCACCAATTACGGTAACTCAAGCTCTGATTCGTATTTCGACATCTGGCTTTGGCTTGGCAAATCTGACTGTACCGATTGATCCGAAGAAACGTGGTTTCCACGACATTTGGGCCAAAACAGAGGTAGTTGTATTACCCAAGGCAAACTAACTTGTCTAGGAACACAAAAAAGGAAGGCGTAATGCCTTCCTTTTACATTTGGTTCGGTAAAACTTGGTTTATTCGATGATGCTTCAGTCATAGCTTTCTTCGTAGCAATGCAATCGCAATAGCTAAGAACACCAAACTCGGGGCCAAAGCACCAAACACTGGGGATATGCCATACACCAAGCTTAATGGGCCAAAGAACTCACTGGATATGTAAAAAGTAAACCCGGCAACCACGCCCGACAATACCCTTGCCCCCATGGTCACGCTTCTGAGTGGACCGAAAACAAAAGATAGCGCCATTAACATCATCACAGCAATTGAAAGCGGCTGAGTCAACTTACGCCAAAACGCCAACTCATAGCGGGATGCATCTTGTTCCGATGCTTTTAGGTAAGTCACATAATCATACAAACCGCTCAGCGACAGTTCTTCTGGCTTCACGGTCACCACAGCTAACTTATCTGGTGCCAAAGAGGTGTGCCACTCCATCTGTTCGATGTCTTGCTTTGAAATTACGTTTTCATTTTCCATGTCCGTAATTTGTACGTAGCGCATCAGCCAGTTGTTATCTTGTTGGTAGTCGACTTCTTCGGCGAAAATAACTTTTTGTAGATTCTTATCATCATCAAAACGCCACATATTTAAAGCATGAAGCTTGTCGTCTTCGACTTTACCTATAAAGATAAAGTCGTTTGCGTCACGAGCCCACACACCTGAGCGCACAGACACAATGCTACCACCTGATATCGCAAACGCACGTAAGTCACGGGCCATCTTCTGGGCCTCAGGAGCGCCCCATTGACCTAACGCCATAACGACAATCATGAGCGGGACGGCCGTTTTTAGTACCGATAACCCGATATCCAGCTTAGAGAAACCAGCAGCTTGCATCACCACCAGCTCAGAGCTTGAAGCCAACATACCTAAGCCGATCAGGGCACCGAGTAATGCCGCCATTGGAAAGAACATTTCGATATCACGCGGCACACTGAGTAACACAAAGTACAACGCATGAGTGAGGTCGTACACACCTCGCCCTACTTTACGTAGCTGTTCTACATATTTGATGATGCCCGATAAGCCAACAAACGTCGCTAAAACCAAGGCAGTGGTAGAGATGATGGTTCTACCGATGTAAAGGTCTAAGATTTTGAACACAGCTTACGCGAGCCTCTTCTTGCGGAATTTGTCTTTTATTCGTCTAGCAGCAACGCTGTCCATCATATTCGCCATGATAGCAACAATCAGCAACATCGCATTGATTGGCCACATACCAATAGCAGCCGGGATGTCACCATCTTCTAATGCAGATTTGGTTGCACTGATCGCCAAGAAATACGCTAGATAGATCAGAATCGCAGGCCCCATTTTGGCAAACCGTCCCTGACGCGGATTCACCGCAGACAAAGGAATAACGAGCATTGTTAAGAGTGGAATACACACAAATAACGAAATTCGCCATTGTAGCTCCGCTTGCGCCTCTGGATCTGGGTGACCTATCAAGTCAACCGTTGGGTATGCTTCCCAGTCTCGCCCTTTCTTTTTGACCTCACGTTGGCCGATAACACCTTCGTATTCATCGAATTTCGTGATCATATATTCAACGCGAGTAGGCACACCTTCATAACGCGTACCTTCTTTCATAGTGATGATCTGACGACCGTCCGAAAGCTCTTTTACTTCACCAGAAGATGAGAACATCACACTCGGTAACACTGAATCTCGAGGGCGCATCTGCGCAACAAAAACGTTGCTCAAGGTATTGTCTTTAATGTCATCGATGAACACAACCGATGAACCGTCTGGTGTACCTTGGAACTGACCTTTTTTAAGTAGGTCAACGCTGTTTTCTGACGCTACCTGCTCATAAAGCTGCTCAACGCGGTCTTGAGACCACGGCGATAGCCACAACGCATTGAAAGCCGCCACCGCTGAAGTAATCAACGCTAGGTATAAGGCCGCTTGAACCAAGAATTTATTACCAATACCTGTCGCGTTCATTACGACAATTTCGCTCTCTGCATACAGACGACCAAATGTGATCAATATGCCGATATACAGACTTAAAGGCAGCATTAACAGACCCATTGCTGGCATGTTCAAACCAACAATCGAGAAAATCAATCCAGCAGGAATATCCCCATCAGAAGCATCAGCAAGAACACTTATGAATTTCTGGCTTACAAACACCAAAAAAAGTACGAAAAAAATCGCAAATTGGCTCTTGAGTGTTTCGCGGATCAAATATCTAACAATAATCACGCTGAAATTACCTATACAAAACTTGTTTTTTTGGTCGAATCACTATAGTTTCCCGTTGAACCATTTATTTTTTTAAAAATTATAAACTAGATGTTAGTCGCTTAATCAGCTCTGCATGTAAGCCTGGAGCTAAAATTCAACAAGTAAGCGATCATTATCTAACATTTAGAGCAATTTGTCTTCAGGATGTAGGAGTACGCATGGAGTTCAGTGTAAAAAGTGGCAGTCCAGAGAAACAACGTAGCGCATGTATCGTTGTTGGTGTGTTTGAACCACGTCGCCTTTCTCCAGTAGCCGAACAACTTGATAAAATCAGTGACGGTTACATCAGTTCACTACTTCGCCGTGGTGATCTAGAGGGTAAACCTGGTCAGATGCTGCTACTGCATCAAGTACCAGGTGTTTTGTCAGAGCGCGTTTTACTTGTCGGTTGCGGCAAAGAGCGTGAACTTGGCGAGCGCCAGTACAAGGAAATCATTCAAAAGACGATCAGCACACTTAACGAGACAGGCTCAATGGAAGCGGTATGTTTCCTAACTGAACTGCATGTTAAGGGTCGTGATACATACTGGAAAGTGCGCCAGGCTGTAGAAGCGACTAAAGATGGTCTATACACATTTAATCAATTCAAGAGCGTGAAACCTGAGACTCGCCGCCCACTGCGCAAGCTTGTTTTCAACGTACCAACGCGTCGTGAATTGAACTTGGGTGAAAAAGCAATCACTCATGGTCTTGCTATCGCATCAGGTGTCAAAGCCTCAAAAGACCTTGGCAACATGCCGCCAAACGTAGCTAATCCAGCTTACCTTGCTTCTCAAGCTCGTCGTCTAGCGGACGACTACGAAACCGTAACCACCAAAATTATTGGTGAGCAAGAGATGGAAAAACTGGGTATGACCTCTTACCTAGCAGTAGGCCGTGGTTCTAAAAACGAATCTATGATGTCTATCATCGAGTACAAAGGTAACCCTGACTCAGATGCAAAACCGATTGTGCTCGTAGGTAAAGGTCTAACCTTCGACTCAGGCGGTATCTCTCTAAAGCCGGGCGAAGGTATGGATGAGATGAAGTACGACATGTGTGGTGCGGCATCGGTATTCGGTACAATGAAAGCGCTGGCGAAGCTAAACCTACCAATCAACGTTATTGGTGTTCTAGCGGGTTGTGAAAACATGCCTGGCAGCAACGCTTACCGTCCAGGTGACATCCTAACGACCATGTCTGGTCAAACTGTAGAAGTTCTGAACACGGATGCTGAAGGCCGTCTTGTTCTTTGTGACGCACTGACTTACGTAGAGCGTTTCGAACCAGACTGCGTGGTTGACGTTGCAACGCTAACTGGTGCTTGTGTTATCGCACTAGGCCACCATATCAGCGGCGTAATCTCTAACCACAACCCTCTTTCTCATGAGCTAGTAAACGCTTCTGAGCAAGCGAGTGACCGTGCATGGCGTCTACCAATGGCAGACGAGTACCACGAACAGTTGAAAAGCCCGTTTGCGGATATGGCAAACATTGGTGGTCGCCCTGGTGGCACAATTACTGCGGGTTGCTTCTTATCTAAGTTCGCGAAGAAGTACAACTGGGCACACGTCGATATCGCAGGTACCGCGTGGAAATCAGGCGCAGCGAAAGGCTCAACGGGCCGTCCTGTCTCAATGCTTGTCCAATTCCTTTTGAACCGCAGCGGCCAAGAGACAGAAGAGTAATTTCTGAACAACATCTAAAAGGGCCGCAAGGCCCTTTTTTATTATCCTAATTTTCTAAAATGAAAGTGGGACTTAAGATGGTCTTAGGAAGAGACCCAAGGCAAGTGAGAGAATGATGCAAACTGCAACCTTCTACATCATTAACGAAGAGAGCCCGCAAGCAACGGTGGCTGGCTTTGAAGAATACATCGTGTTTTTGGCTCAGCACTTTGCTCGCCAAGGCGCTAAAGTGTATTTAAACTGCCAAGACAAACCACACGCCGAGCAGCTCGCTGAAGCCTTTTGGCAAGTTGATGCAGACAAGTTCATGGCACATAACCTCGTAGGCGAGGGACCGAAATACGCCACCAACATTGAAATCGGCCATGAAGGTGTAAAACCTAATTGGAACCGTCAGCTGGTAATTAATTTGGCGGAAAATGAGACAACCTTTGCGAACAAGTTTGCTCAAGTGGTAGACTTCGTGCCCTGCGAAGAAAAAGCTAAACAACTCGCAAGAGAAAGATATAAAATTTACCGTCAAGCAGGTTACCAGCTGCAAACGATCGAAATTCAATATCCTTAACGGTCAATCCTTATAGTTAAGGCGATCTTGTTAAGATCCCTCACTTATAAAGATTGACTAAGATTCAACCATCAACGTATCCATTAAAAGAGCGCTATGGAAAAGACATACAACCCAACTTCAATCGAACAAGCTCTGTATCAGACTTGGGAAGAGAAAGGCTACTTTAAGCCACACGGTGACACTACTAAAGAATCATACAGCATCATGATCCCGCCACCGAACGTCACTGGTAGCCTACACATGGGCCACGCGTTCCAAGATACGATCATGGATACGCTTATCCGTTGTGAACGTATGAAGGGTAAAAACACCCTTTGGCAAGTAGGTACTGACCACGCTGGTATCGCAACTCAGATGGTTGTTGAGCGTAAGATCGCTGCAGAAGAAGGCAAAACAAAACACGATTACGGTCGTGAAGCTTTCATCGACAAAATCTGGGAATGGAAAGGCGAATCTGGCGGCACTATCACTAAGCAGCTTCGTCGTCTTGGCGCATCTGTAGACTGGGATCGTGAACGCTTCACGATGGACGATGGTCTATCTAACGCCGTTCAAGAAGTGTTCGTACGTCTATACGAAGACGATCTAATCTACCGCGGTAAGCGTCTAGTTAACTGGGATCCAAAGCTACACACCGCGATTTCAGATCTAGAAGTAGAGAACAAAGACACTAAAGGCAACATGTGGCACTTCCGCTACCCACTAGCAGATGGCGCAAAAACAGCGGATGGCAAAGACTACATCGTTGTTGCAACGACTCGTCCAGAGACCGTGCTAGGCGATACAGGTGTTGCAGTTAACCCAGAAGATCCACGTTACAAAGATCTTATCGGTAAAGAAATCATCCTTCCTATCGTTGATCGTCGCATCCCAATCGTGGGCGATGAGCACGCAGATATGGAAAAAGGTACTGGCTGTGTGAAAATCACACCTGCGCACGACTTCAACGACTACGAAGTAGGTAAGCGCCACCAGCTACCAATGATCAACATTCTGACTTTCGACGCGAACATCCGCGACTCAGCAGAAGTATTCAACACTAACGGCGAAGCAAGCGAAGCTTACAGCACTGAACTACCAGCTAAATACCACGGTATGGAGCGTTTTGCCGCTCGTAAAGCTATCGTTGCTGAATTCGACGAGCTAGGTCTACTTGAAGAAGTGAAAGATCACGATCTACAAGTTCCTTACGGCGACCGTGGTGGCGTGGTTATCGAACCAATGCTAACTGACCAATGGTACGTGCGTACTGCGCCTCTAGCGAAAACTGCAGTTGAAGCAGTAGAAAACGGCGACATCCAATTCGTTCCTAAGCAATACGAAAACATGTACTTCTCTTGGATGCGTGACGTTCAAGACTGGTGTATCTCTCGTCAGCTATGGTGGGGTCACCGCATCCCAGCTTGGTACGACAACCAAGGTAATGTTTACGTAGGTCGCACTGAAGAAGAAGTTCGTAAGAACAACAACCTAGAGTCAGTCATTGAACTGCACCAAGACGAAGACGTACTGGATACATGGTTCTCTTCTGCACTATGGACGTTCGGTACTCAAGGTTGGCCAGAGCAAACTGACGATCTGAAAGTATTCCACCCTTCAGACGTACTAGTAACTGGTTTCGACATTATCTTCTTCTGGGTTGCGCGCATGATCATGATGACCATGCACTTCGTGAAAGACGAAAACGGCAAACCACAAGTACCATTTAAGACAGTTTACGTTACTGGTCTAATCCGTGACGAAAACGGCGACAAGATGTCTAAGTCGAAAGGTAACGTCCTTGATCCAATCGACATGATCGATGGTATCGACCTAGAGTCTCTCGTAGAGAAGCGTTGTGGCAACATGATGCAGCCTCAACTAGCGAAGAAGATCGAGAAGAACACTCGTAAGACGTTTGAAAACGGTATCGAAGCATACGGTACAGACGCACTGCGTTTCACTCTTGCAGCAATGGCATCGACAGGTCGTGATATCAACTGGGATATGAAGCGTCTTGAGGGTTACCGTAACTTCTGTAACAAGCTATGGAACGCAAGCCGTTACGTAATGATGAACACAGAAGAGCAAGATTGTGGCTTCAACGGTGGTGAGATTGAATACTCACTAGCAGACAAGTGGATCGAGTCTCAGTTTGAACTAGCAGCGAAAGCGTTCAACAACCATATCGACAACTTCCGTCTAGATATGGCTGCGAACACGCTTTACGAATTCATCTGGAACCAATTCTGTGACTGGTACCTAGAGCTTACTAAGCCAGTTCTATGGAAAGGTACTGAAGCACAACAGCGTGGTACTCGTCGTACATTAATCACGGTTCTTGAGAAGACTCTACGTCTAGCTCACCCAGTGATTCCTTACATCACTGAAACTATCTGGCAAAGCATCAAGCCATTAGTTGAAGGTGTAGAAGGCGAGACAATCATGCTACAAACACTTCCTCAATTCGACGAAGCAAACTTCAACCAAGAAGCGCTAGATGATATCGAATGGGTGAAGGCGTTCATTACCAGCATCCGTAACCTACGTGCTGAATACGACATCAACCCTGGTAAGCCGCTTGACGTTATGCTGAAAGCAGCAAATGCAGAAGATGCCTCTCGTCTAGAAGCAAGCAAGCAAGTACTGATGTCACTAGCGAAGCTAGAAGCAGTACGCGTGCTTGAAACTGGCGAACAAACTCCTGCATGTGCGACAGCACTGGTTGGTAAGTCTGAGTTGATGATCCCAATGGCAGGTCTGATCGACAAAGATGCTGAGCTTGCTCGTCTAGATGGCGAAATCAAGAAGACTCACGGCGAAATCAAGCGTATCGAAGGCAAACTAGGTAACGAAGGCTTCGTAGCGAAAGCACCTGAAGCAGTTGTTGCTAAAGAGCGTGAGAAGCTTGAAGGCTACAAAGAGACACTAGCTAAGCTAGAAGAGCAGAAGACAACGATCGCTGCGCTTTAAGCCTCAGTGAAAGAGAAGAATTAACACTTCTCACTTTTGGTTCAAAGGTTGGTCATCATGGCCAACCTTTTTTGTATACATTTCACCAAAACCATCATCAATAGCTTCCCCCTATCACAACAATACTCATTACCCATTAGCATTAATGAGAATTATTATCGATAATGAACTCATCGAAACAAACACGATTGAGTAATTATCATGAAAAAGACACTAACTTTCGCAGCACTGCATTTTACTATCGCATTTAGTGTCGCTTACGTACTCACAGGCGACATTCTAATTGGTAGTTTAATTGCCATGATTGAGCCTTCAGTGAACACCGTAGCCTTCTACTTTCATGAAAAGGCATGGGCAAAAGTCCCAGCACTTAAAGCTCGTCAGTGGATGACCAAATTAAAAACCGCAAGCTTTGCGACCGTGCACTTCAGCGTCGCTTTTACCGTGGTTTACTTACTAACAGGTGATGCATTTGTCGGCGGCGTAATGGCGATGCTAGAGCCGAGTTTGAACACGGTGGCTTACTACTTCCACGAGAAAGTATGGATGCGTAAATCATCAGAAAAAGCTCCAGCACCGCAGTTTTGTTTACATCACCACGCTTAAACATGGAGGCTCACTACGTCTCCTAACGAGAAAAATGACATTTACCATTGACAAGGTTGCGCACCGCAATTAATTTAATTGCGGTGCGCAACTTTATTTTTAGAGGTAAGTGATAATGAACGCTCGTCAACTTCGACACTACTCCCGTCAAGCCGTCCGATTGCTTGGTATGCTTGATAAACAATGCGGCGATGTCGCTCTCACTCCAGTGCAAGCGCACGCATTGGGTGAAATCCAATTGCAGCCATTGACCATCAATCAGCTGGCACAGCAGCTTAATGTCGACAAGTCCAACGCGAGCCGAACCGTTACTGGTTTGATTAAATTAGGTTTGGTCGAGAGCATCGAAAACCCAAAAGACAAACGTAGTCAACTCGTAGCGATTACAGAGCAAGGCCAACAGGCGTTATCACAACTGGACCAACAGCAAAACCACTTCTTTGAACAACTGCTTACCCAACTCGATGACAGCGAGCAAGAGCAACTCAAACTTGGTCTAGAGACTTACCTAAAAGGGCTAACAAAAGTGTGTCAGTCTGAGGAATACGTTCTTCGGCCTCTTACTAAAGCAGACAACCCGCAAGTCGCAGATGTGATTCGTAAAGTCTCTGCAGAATACGGCTTAACCGCAGACAAAGGTTATGGTGTGGCCGATCCAACGCTTGATGATATGTATTCGGTTTACAATCAATGCGGGGCCGCCTATTGGGTCATTGAACATCGCGGAGAGATCGTTGGTGGCGGTGGCTTTGCCCCTTTAGCTGGCGAGCCAAATGTGTGTGAACTACAAAAGATGTACTTCTTACCTCAAACACGAGGACACGGTTTAGCCAAACGCATCGTCGCATTGAGCTTACAATTGGCGGAACAATTTGGGTATCAGCAGTGCTATTTAGAGACAACTGAATGTCTGAGAGAAGCGGTAAGCTTGTATGAAAAGCTAGGCTTTGAGCATCTCGATGCCCCGCTTGGACAAACAGGGCATGATGCATGTGAAGTCGTAATGCTTAAGATGCTGTAATAGATAATATTATTAGAAGTTAAAGCACAACATGGGTAACACAAAGCTCCTGGCTCAAGGCAACAGTGAAGTTTTGGTGCTGCCCATCCAACTCAACAGACAATTGGTAGAGATCACTTGGATCAGGATCAGTAAGATCGGCATACTTTGGCGCTTCGATCTGGAATAAAGCGCTCGCATGCTCCGCTCGGACATCAATAGGAATATGGTAAGTCATACCATTAAACTTAACCGATGCAGAGACCAGACCCGGCGCAAAAGTTTGATAGTACAAGTCTACTTTAAACTCGCAACCACCACCGTGGTGCCAAATCTGCTCGGTTGCCACGCGGTCTAAACGTACATTGCGAATGAACTGCAGATACGGTTCTTGCCATACCCCTAAGCGCTCATCACTTTTTTTATATTCATGATCGGACAGAGAGCACAGCTCAGGTTTATCTTCATCAAACAGAAGATCCTCTTCTTCCTCTAAGAACAAGATTTCAAAGCGGTTACGCCCCATTTGCATGAACGGACGAATGTCTTTCTTGTAGACATTTTGAGAACCGTCACAG
This sequence comes from Vibrio sp. 1401, assembly GCF_033340295.1. Lineage (NCBI taxonomy): Bacteria > Pseudomonadati > Pseudomonadota > Gammaproteobacteria > Vibrionales > Vibrionaceae > Vibrio > Vibrio sp. 1401. The sequence continues at coordinate 6,094 of NZ_JAWOWF010000033.1, read as the reverse complement.
TCGAACAATGCTACTCCGTTCAAACGCACTTCTGCATGGTAATCCACACCACCCAACACCATTTCTACCGCTGGGAATGCCATCATGGATTCGTCCACTTCAATGTCATGCATCAGGTGCCACTCTTGCTGACGAATTGCTTCTTCTGTCAGTTCAGCTGGCAATACCTGACTCAAAGGAGCAGGGAAAGTAATGTCATCCTGTGGGATAGAAAGGTCCGTCAGTGGAGAGACTTGCCATAAACCGGCGAGTGAGAGTTGCATATACACCTTGAGCTAGATCAATTTTCACGCATTATAGGGAGAAATCCCCTATAAACTCAATGTGAATTATTTATCGCCTCCACATTCGTCAGTTTTTCAAGGAATAAAAAAACCAGCGTTAAACGCTGGTTTTTCCAAAAGTAGTGAGCTTTGATTACTCGTCGTCTTCATCTTCTTCAGGGTAAAGCGCATCTTCGCCTTCGTAGTACGTACCCCAACCGTCATAGATGATGTCGTATTTTTCTGCCAAGTGAATCAATTTTTCAACTTGCGCATCAATCGCTTCTGCGTCTAGTGCGGACTCCATAGTCGCATCACAGCAAAGCAACTTGTTACCATCTTCATCTTCAGTTTCTTCTGCTTCAAGAACTTCAAAGCCCATCTTGAATGCTTCAACTACCGCTTTTTCTAGCGTGTCAAAATCTTCTGCAAACAGGTGGTGCTCAATTTCGTATAGCGAATCTGGATCGCTGCCATCTTCTAGCAATGCTGCAATGATATCGCGAGTCTCTTCCTTTTGAATCTCAATTAATTCTTCTACTGATAGATATTCATCTTCGTGAGACATGTTTTGGCTCCAGATTAGTTACTTGATGGAAACACAATACCCGATACTGAGTATGCTGATCCGGTGAAATATGGCATGGATTGCGATGAAAAGCCACAAACAAACATCATACCACTGCGATTCTTATCGGTTATTTGAATCTAAATATTAAACCGACCACACAAAGAAACAAAAAATTAACAAAGAATGGCATTTTTTAATATTCAGAACATCCTAATTGACACTTAATGTGGTTATTTTCTCTTTCTATGCGTGTTTATGATGCTTTCTTGAATACACTCACGTGTAAAACGAAGAAGCATAACGAATAAATTCACTTTAATAATGCATAATTTAGAATAAAAATGCACATTTTATGCACTGTGCGTGTATTCTTTCTCAACGGGAAAATTAGAATAAAAACGCACGCACTCTAATTTTAGTAAAATAGCATTTATATCTAATAATAAATTTCATAAGAATCAAAATAAAAATAAAAAACTCACAAAACCAGAAACACCAGAATATAAACAAAGCTTGATAACTTGCATCTTTCTAGGAAGCTTGTCATAACTAATGGCTGGAAAATTTGTAAGGATACAAAATGAGCAAGCTGTACGTTGGATCAGAAGTTGGTCAACTTCGACGAGTTCTATTAAATCGCCCTGAACGCGCCCTAACCCACTTAACTCCGTCAAACTGTCATGAGTTGCTATTTGATGACGTTCTTGCTGTAGAAGCGGCAGGTGAAGAGCACGATGCATTCGCACGTACGCTGCGCGAGCAAGACGTTGAAGTGCTTCTCCTCCACGATTTACTGGTCGAAACCCTCGCTGTTCCAGAAGCAAAACAATGGCTGCTGAACACTCAGATTTCTGACTTTCGCTACGGGCCAACATTTGCGCGAGACCTACGCCAATACTTTTCAGAAATGGATGATGAACATCTTGCCTGCATCTTTTTAGGTGGCTTAGCATACTCAGAGCTACCGATCTCCTCATCTTCTATGCTGCCAAAAATGAAGCGTCCTCTCGACTTTGTTATTGAGCCACTGCCTAATCACCTCTTTACTCGTGATACCTCATGTTGGGTTTATGGCGGCGTTTCTCTTAACCCGATGATGATGCCTGCACGCCAACGTGAAACAAACCACCTACGTGCGATTTATCGTTGGCACCCAATTTTTGCTGGCCAAGATTTTATCAAATACTTCGGTGACGATGATCTGCATTATGATAATGCTAATGTCGAAGGCGGTGATGTGTTGGTTATTGGTAAAGGTGCAGTTCTGATCGGTATGTCTGAGCGTACGACCGCGCAAGGCGTAGAGAACCTTGCAGCGAGCCTATTTAAAGCAGGCCAAGCTACCGAAGTTATTGCAATTGATCTGCCTAAACACCGTTCATGTATGCATTTAGACACTGTGATGACCCATATGGATGTAGATACTTTCTCTGTCTACCCAGAGATCATGCGCAAAGATCTCGACACATGGCGCTTAACACCAAAAGGCAACGGTGAAATGCATGTTGAAGCCTCACATAACTATCTGCACGCGATTGAGTCCGCTCTTGGCTTAGATCAGCTGAAAATCATCACCACGGGTGGTGACAGCTATGAAGCGGAACGCGAACAATGGAATGATGCCAATAACGTTCTAACTGTAAAACCGGGCGTAGTAATTGGTTACGAACGCAATGTATACACCAACGAAAAATACGATAAAGCTGGCATCAAAGTACTGACAGTACCTGGTAACGAGCTTGGTCGTGGTCGCGGTGGCGCTCGCTGTATGAGCTGTCCAATAGAACGAGACGATATATAACTTACTCGTCCCTTTACATTAGGTGAATCAAAACTAAGGTTGATGTGAATACATCAACCTTTTTTAGCTTTAATTAAAAATAATTATTCACAATAAAAGCATTTATATGTTTTAATGAGTTCTATTAATCTAATCACATGTACTAAGGGACGAGCTATGGCTTTCAATTTACGTAACCGCAACTTTTTGAAGCTATTGGACTTCTCAACCAAAGAAATCCAGTTTTTGCTCGAACTGTCTGCAGAGCTAAAAAAAGCTAAATATGCAGGAACAGAGCAGAAGAAACTTCAAGGTAAAAACATCGCACTAATCTTTGAGAAATCTTCGACTCGTACCCGATGTGCGTTTGAAGTCGCTGCCTTTGACCAAGGTGCTCAAGTCTCTTACATCGGCCCTTCTGGCTCGCAAATCGGTCATAAGGAATCGATGAAAGACACTGCTCGTGTTCTTGGTCGTATGTACGACGGGATTGAATACCGAGGCTTTGGCCAATCCATTGTTGAAGAGCTTGGTACTTATGCTGGTGTTCCAGTGTGGAATGGTTTAACGGATGAGTTCCACCCAACCCAGATCCTTGCTGACTTCCTGACCATGCAAGAGCACGGCCGTGGTAAACAGCTACATGAAATAACCTTCGCTTACCTAGGTGATGCGCGCAACAACATGGGTAACTCACTTATGGTGGGCGCAGCGAAAATGGGCATGGATATTCGCCTTGTCGCGCCAAAAGCGTTCTGGCCTGAAGAAGAGCTCGTGGCAACTAGTCAAACTATCGCGCAACAAACCGGTGCAAAAATCACGTTAACAGAAAGCGTTGAGGAAGGTGTGAAAGGTTGTGACTTCCTATACACCGACGTTTGGGTGTCTATGGGTGAGTCTGCCGAGGCATGGGATGAACGTGTAGCGTTAATGACACCTTATCAAATCAATATGGACGTGATTAAGCAAACGGGTAATCCACATGTGAAATTCATGCACTGCCTTCCAGCTTTCCACAATGATGAAACCACCGTCGGCAAAGAAGTCGCTGAAAAATACGGTATGAAAGGCCTTGAAGTAACAGAAGAGGTATTTGAATCGGAATACTCCATCGTATTCGACGAAGCTGAAAACCGTATGCATACCATCAAAGCCGTGATGGTTGCGACGCTAGGAAGCTAAACCAGTGCGCAAAAACAGCCGATAAAAACCATGATGTAATCGCTTGCGCTCACGAAAGTTAAGCGTATAATGCTCGGCAATTTGTCTGAGGATTAAGAAATGACCACGCTGATTGCTGACGTAAAAACGCGATTTGCTCTCGCTAAGCGACTACGCTTACGTGGTGTTATTTTCGTTAATTCTATTGAATTTTAAAACCTCCCCATTGGGGAGGTTTTTTTATGTCCAAAATTCCTTTCGGTTATTTGGATGTAGTCATCAATGTTATAGGGAAGAAGATCATGGCGAACTCGCTTTACCAGAAGCACATCATCTCTATTCCAGAGCTTTCACGCGAAGAACTGGAACTTATCGTAGAAACAGCAGGTAGCCTTAAAAAAGCACCTCGACCAGAACTGATTAAAAACAAAGTCGTTGCAAGTTGTTTCTTTGAACCATCAACACGTACACGTTTATCGTTTGAAACAGCGATTCAGCGCATTGGTGGTGACGTGATTGGCTTTGATAATGATGGTAATACCTCTCTGGCGAAAAAAGGCGAAACACTCGCAGATTCAGTACAAGTCATCTCTTCTTACGTCGATGCCTTTGTGATGCGTCATCCACAAGAAGGCGCCGCTCGCTTGGCCTCTGAATTTTCAAATGGCGTGCCAGTGATCAACGCGGGCGACGGTGCAAACCAACACCCAACTCAAACGCTACTCGACCTATACACCATCGCGGAAACACAAGGGCGTCTAGACAACCTGAACGTCGCATTCGTAGGTGACCTAAAATATGGCCGCACAGTGCACTCACTGACTCAAGCCTTAGCAAAGTTTAACAACATCCGCTTCTTCTTTGTTGCACCAGATGCGCTGGCAATGCCAGATTACATCTGCGAAGAACTAGACGAAGCTGGCATTCAATATAGCCTACACACAGACATGGAAAGTGTGATTCCTGAACTGGATATTCTGTACATGACACGCGTACAGAAAGAACGCTTTGACGAATCGGAATACGCTCATATTAAGTCGGCTTACATCCTAACGGCGGCACTACTAGAAGGCGCGCGTGAGAACTTGAAAGTACTGCACCCACTACCACGTGTGGATGAAATCACAACTGATGTTGATAAAACGCCTCATGCTTACTTCTTCCAGCAAGCTCAAAATGGCGTGTATGCTCGCCAAGCACTGCTGGCGCTTGTTCTAAACGAAACACTGTAATCGAGGGGAAAAATCATGGCTAAAGAAACTCAATTGCAGGTAGAAGCAATCAAAAATGGTACGGTCATCGACCACATCCCTGCGCAAATCGGCATCAAAGTATTAAGACTGTTCGATATGCACAATTCATCACAACGCGTAACGATTGGACTGAACTTGCCATCATCAGCACTCGGTCATAAAGATCTACTCAAAATCGAAAATGTGTTTATCAATGAAGAGCAAGCGAGCAAGCTAGCGTTGTATGCTCCTCACGCGACCGTGAATCAAATCGAGAATTATGAAGTGGTGAAAAAGCTCGCGTTAGAGCTTCCTGAGCGCATCAATGATGTATTTGAATGCCCGAATTCAAACTGTATTTCTCATAATGAACCAGTAGAAAGCAGCTTTAGCGTGTTCGAGAAGAAACAAGAAATCCGCCTAAAGTGTAAATACTGCGAGAAAGTGTTCTCACGCGAGATCGTAACCGAGCGATAAACACGCCGCACGACTAGGCTGTGATACGTTTAAAATACCCTGCAATGTCAGGGTATTTTGCTCTTTACCTACCGAGGGTTTAGAGGCAAACTGAGAATCTTTATTCCCTACAACTGATGGAAAAATCAAATGACGAAAGTACTTCACACTGAGTCTGCACCAGCAGCAATCGGTCCTTACGTTCAAGGCGTAGATCTAGGTAACATGGTTCTTACTTCAGGCCAAATCCCAGTAAACCCAGCGACAGGTGAAGTGTCTGCTGATATCGCAGAACAAGCTCGTCAGTCTCTAGAAAACGTAAAGGCTGTAGTTGAATCTTCAGGTCTTAAAGTATCTGATATTGTAAAGCTAACGGTTTTTGTTAAAGACCTAAATGACTTTGGCACAGTGAACGAAGTTTACGGCAAGTTCTTTGATGAGCACGGCGTAGCAAACTACCCTGCACGCTCTTGTGTAGAAGTGGCTCGCCTACCAAAAGATGTTGGCATCGAGATTGAAGCAATCGCTGTTCGCAAATAATTGCACTTGCTGACTGACCCGTCCTGATATGGGTTGACACTTTTTAACTAAAACGCTCGATGTACTTCATCGGGCGTTTTGTATTTTAAAG
>NZ_JAWOWF010000032.1:0-57031 GCF_033340295.1 Vibrio sp. 1401 | reverse complement strand
TTTAAAATACAAAACGCCCGATGAAGTACATCGAGCGTTTTAGTTAAAAAGTGTCAACCCATATCAGGACGGGTCATCGTGAATTAAATATTAAACAGCTTTTTGGCATTCTCAGTCGTTATGGCATCGATGGTTGCGATGTCGACATCACGCAAGTCGGCAACACGTTGTGCAACGAGAGAAGTGTAGGCTGGTTCATTACGTTTACCACGGTGTGGCACCGGCGCTAAATATGGACAGTCGGTTTCTAAAATGACCCACTGCATATCCAAATGTGGAATGACTTTATCCATCCCGCCATTCTTAAAGGTTGATACGCCACCCAAGCCTAAGTGGAAGCCTAGCTCATTGATTGCTTGTGCTTCTTCTAAGCCGCCTCCAAAACAGTGGAATACACCACGCAGACGACCATCTTGCTCTTGTTGCAGCAAAGTGAGTGTTTCTCCAATCGAATCACGAGTGTGGATAACGACCGGTAAATCCATCTCTTTTGCCCAGTTAAGTTGAGCTACGAACGCCATTTCTTGCTCAGCACGATAGGTTTTATCCCAATATAGGTCGATACCGATTTCGCCCACCGCAATAAACTTGTGTTTCTCAAACCAACCGCGGATGATCTCCAACGTTTGTTCAACGTTGTTATCCACATAGCAAGGGTGCAGCCCCATCATTGAGTGGCATACGTCAGGATATGCCGCTTCGGTTTTTAGCATGGGCTCAATTGAGTCCAGATCGATGTTTGGCAACAGGATTTTATTAATGCCTTGCGTTAAGGCGCGTTGTACTACTTCATCGCGGTCGTTATCAAATTCGCTAGCATAGATGTGCGCGTGGGTATCGATCATCGTTACTCTCTGTGCTTCATGGTTGGTTTCGTATTCGAAGTATACTTGAGTGTGAGTGCTGGGTCATTTTCAGTTTTTTTCATTACCTTTTTCCAGATTGTCACTCGCAACATGCATCAAGAGTGATATGATTTTGTTCACCAGATGATTTGATCATCATAACCGTCCAGACAAGGAGAAAATGGTGTCTGTATCAATTCAAGGTCCATTCCCTGCACGCCGTATGCGTCGTTTACGTAAGCACGATTTTAGTCGTCGTTTGATGGCTGAGAACCAACTTTCTGTTAATGATCTGATTTACCCAATGTTCATTCTTATGGGTAAAGATCGTCGTGAGAGCGTGGAGTCCATGCCGGGTGTAGAGCGTTTGTCGATTGATTTAATGCTAGAAGAAGCACAATACCTTGCAAATCTAGGCGTTCCAGCAATCGCGCTTTTCCCTGTCGTAAACCAAGACGCTAAAAGCTTATGTGCTACTGAAGCCTACAACCCAGAAGGTTTGGTTCAGCGAGCAGTACGAGCACTTAAAGAACACATTCCTCAAATTGGTGTAATCACAGACGTGGCACTCGACCCATTCACGACACATGGCCAAGACGGCATCATCGATGAAGATGGCTACGTAATGAATGATGAAACCACAGAAGTATTGGTTAAGCAGGCTTTGTCTCATGCAGAAGCGGGTGCTGACGTAGTCGCGCCTTCAGACATGATGGATGGCCGAATTGGTAAGATCCGCGAAGCATTAGAAAACGCGGGCTACATTCATACTCAAATCATGGCTTACTCGGCTAAGTACGCATCGAACTACTACGGACCATTCCGTGATGCGGTTGGCTCTTCTTCAAATCTAAAAGGCGGCAACAAGAAAAACTACCAAATGGACCCAGCAAACATTGATGAAGCGATTCACGAAGTGGCGCTAGACATCAATGAAGGTGCGGACATGGTGATGGTTAAACCTGGTATGCCATACTTAGATGTAGTTCGCCGAGTAAAAACTGAACTTCAAGTACCGACATTTGCTTATCAAGTCTCTGGCGAGTACGCGATGCATAAAGCGGCGATCATGAATGGCTGGCTCAAAGAGCGTGAAATTGTGATGGAATCACTATTGTGCTTCAAACGTGCAGGTGCAGATGGCATCTTAACGTACTTTGCGAAAGACGTTGCTGAGTGGTTGGCAGAAGAGAATGCACAAACTGCTCAACACCTAAATCGTACTCCGGAAGCGACAGAAGAGTAATTATCGCTCAGTGAGAAATACCAGACCAACAAGAGTTGTTCGTCTGTATATACCCAAGTAACCTCAGGCGGATTACAACAGTAACAATCCAAGGTGCTTGGGTATTTTTATTTTGGAGAAGAGAATAATGACAATGCTGATTCGTGAAGGCACATTGGAAGAAGCACTTCAAGTTGTGGCGCGTGTTACCGAGTTTTCGAAAGGAGAAACGGTAGACTCCATGACTCAACGTTTAGAAGAGAAAAACAGTTTAATCCTCGTTGCAGAAAAAAATGGCACGATTGTCGGCTTCAAAATAGGTTACGAATTAGAGGATGGTGTTTTCTATAGCTGGTTAGGTGGTGTTGTCCCTGAAGCTCGAAATGAAGGCGTGGCACAACTGCTTTTGGAAGCTCAAGAGGATTGGGTGGCAGAACAAGGCTACAACACATTAAAAGTGAAATCTCGAAACCAGTTTCCGGCTATGCTTCGCTTGTTGTTGAGAAATGGCTATATAATTGAAAAGTTTGAAGAAAAAGTAAATCTTCGAGAATCTCGAGTGCATTTCATTAAAGCAATGTGAAAATAAATGAGATTTTTTCTCATTTAACTGTTGACTACGAAATGAGAATCATTATTATTAAACCTGTCTTAGGGAATGAGGAAAGTTCACAAGGACGTTGAGTGACTTATTAACAGAAGTTAATTAACTGAAAGTTGAGAAGTGATGAAACATTTTTCCGAGAACTTGCACGAATTCTTTTTGACACGACATTGCTCACATTGCTTCCAGTGTAATTTATAGCTTCTTGGTTAAGCTGCTCTATTTACAGAATTTGCTTTACCACTTCTGCTAGGCGACCCCATTCGGGTCGCTTTTTTCTTTTCTACGATTTCTATTTGACGTCACTATTAATATCTTTTCCACATGCGATGATCATTTTAGGATCGTTGATCTTCTCGCCGTTATGCGAATTTGTTGTTATTAATCAATGGTTTGGGTTGGTACTTTCTTGTGTTTTTTGTTATTGGATAACCAGTGGGTAATTTCTATAAACAGAGTTATCCACAGGAGGTGGTGTTTTCGTGAATAAAGTCGGAAAAATTTACGCGACCTAGATCGAGCGAACAAGATAGATTCAGATCAGCAGTCATGGCATCCTAGGCAGATCTCTCAAGTACTGAATTGGATACAGACAATTATGGCAAGTATTCCTGAAAATCCGTTGATCCTTATCGACGGCTCTTCTTACCTATATCGCGCTTTTCACGCCTACCCGGGCACCATGAGCAATGGTGAAATTCCAACTAATGCCGTTTACGGCGTCGTGAACATGTTACGCAGCATGATGCGTCAGTTTGCGTCTGAGCGCATCGCGGTGGTTTTCGATGCAAAGGGAAAAACCTTTCGTGATGATATGTATGCAGAATACAAAGCGAATCGTCCGCCAATGCCGGATGACCTGCGTTGTCAAATTGAACCATTACACAATGTTATTCGTGCAATGGGTTTGCCGCTGATCTGTGTTCCTGGCGTCGAGGCGGATGACGTCATCGGTACGTTAGCATACCAAGCATCACAAAAGGGCATGCCTGTATTGATCAGTACTGGTGATAAAGACATGGCGCAGCTAGTGGATGATAACATTACCTTGATCAACACCATGACGAACGTCGTAATGGATCGTGAAGGTGTGGTTGAAAAGTTTGGCATTCCACCTGAATTGATCATCGACTACTTAGCACTGATGGGCGATAAAGTAGATAACATTCCTGGTGTACCGGGTGTCGGTGATAAAACAGCGACCGCACTACTGCAAGGTATTGGTGGTCTGACGAAGTTGTATGAAAACCTCGATGATATTGCAGGGCTTGGTTTCCGTGGTTCTAAAACCATGGCGAAAAAGCTCATCGACAACAAAGAAAATGCCATGCTTTCGTATGAGCTCGCGACCATCAAATTGGATGTTGAGCTTGAGGAAACGCCAGAATCATTGCTGAAAGCGGAACCAAATAAAGACGAATTAGTGAAGCTGTATGGCCAACTGACGTTTAAATCTTGGTTGAATGAACTACTTGAAGGCGGTTCTGGATCTGTGGAGGCCGTAGAGCTTGCAGGATCTTCACAAGCTTCTTCTTCTCAAGCCGAGATGGAAACTTCTGCGGTAACAATCGATCGCAGCCAATATGAAACAATTCTGGATAAAGAAACCTTCAATGCTTGGCTAGATAAACTTCAAACGGCTGAGCTGTTTGCATTTGATACGGAGACCGATAACCTAGATTACATGCTAGCGAATCTAGTTGGTTTGTCATTCGCTGTCGATGAAGGTATTGCGGCTTATGTGCCAGTTGCACATGACTATTTAGATGCGCCTGAACAGCTTGATCGTGATTGGGTACTAGAACAGCTGAAGCCAATTCTTGAAGATGCAGCGAAAGCAAAAGTCGGTCAAAACTTAAAGTATGATGCGTCTGTACTCGCTCGTTACGACATTGAGCTAAAAGGTATCAAGCACGACACGATGTTGGAATCGTATATCTACAACAGTGTCGGCGGTAAACACGATATGGACAGCTTGGCGCTTCGCTTCCTACAGCACAGCTGCATTTCTTTTGAGCAAATTGCAGGTAAAGGCAAAAATCAGCTTACGTTTAACCAAATCGAACTGGAACAAGCATCGCCATACGCGGCAGAAGATGCGGATGTGACCCTTCGTCTGCACAATCGCTTGTTTGCTAATATCGAGCAGGATGAAAGCCTGAAGACAGTTTACGAAGAGATTGAAATGCCGTTGGTGCCAGTTCTTTCGCGCATTGAACGCACTGGGGTCTTTATCGATGAAATGAAGCTGAGTGCGCAGTCGGTCGAGATTACCGCTCGCCTTGATGAGCTTGAAAAGAAAGCGTACGAAATTGCAGAGCAAGAGTTTAACATGAACTCGCCAAAGCAATTACAAGCCATCCTATTTGAAAAAATGGGTTTACCGGTTGTGAAGAAAACGCCATCAGGCACACCATCGACGAATGAAGAAGTTCTGCAAGAACTCGCGCTAGACTACCCACTACCAAAACTGATTTTGGAATACCGTGGTTTGGCGAAGCTAAAATCAACTTACACCGACAAACTGCCGAAGATGATCAACCCATCAACGGGGCGCGTGCATACTTCTTACCACCAAGCAGTGACTGCAACGGGTCGTCTATCTTCTACTGATCCGAACTTACAGAACATTCCAATTCGTAACGAAGCTGGCCGTCGTATTCGTCAAGCGTTTGTCGCGCCATCAGGGCATAAAATCTTAGCGGTCGACTACTCGCAAATCGAACTGCGCATCATGGCGCACCTTTCTGGCGACCAAGCTTTATTGAATGCATTCCGTGATGGCAAAGATATCCACGCGGCAACCGCAGCAGAAATCATGGGTGTTTCTATTGAGGACGTTTCAAGTGAGCAACGTCGTCGTGCGAAAGCGGTTAATTTCGGTCTTATTTACGGCATGAGTGCGTTTGGTTTGGCGAAGCAATTAGGCATTCCTCGTGGTGAGGCTCAAGCGTACATGGATACATACTTTGAACGTTACCCAGGCGTGATGCAGTACATGGAAGACACACGCAGCACAGCAGCAGATAAAGGGTATGTTGAAACGATTTTTGGTCGACGTTTGCATTTGCCAGAAATCAAATCGCGCAACGGGATGCGTCGTAAAGCTGCTGAACGTGCGGCAATCAACGCACCAATGCAAGGTACGGCAGCGGACATCATTAAGAAAGCGATGCTGTTGGTTGATCAGTGGATTCAGGAAGAAGGCAATGGTCGTGTGAAGTTATTAATGCAAGTACACGATGAATTGGTCTTTGAAGTTGAAGAGTCATCATTGTCCGAAATTGAAAGTAAAGTACAGAAATTGATGGAATCTGCAGCAGAGCTAAAAGTACCGTTGGTTGCAGAAGCAGGTCACGGTGATAACTGGGATCAAGCTCATTAGTCACTTTTAGACCAAAATAACCAATTAATTATGAGCCAGCGCACAAACGCTGGCTTTTTTTTGAGATTAAAAAAGCTAGCGCAAAGTTAACTTTGATGTTGCTTAATAAAAATTTCATGAAAAAAAACTACAAAAATTCTTTGCAATTCTGACCAATTGTTGTACATTAATACTCGTAGGGTACAGAGGTAAGATGTTCTATCTTTCAGACCTTTTGTTTCACGTTATTGGATTAGGCTGATTCAGCCGCCCCAGTCAGTTTTTGACTGGGGCGTTTTTTATTGGGCGAAAGAAAATTATTCTTTTGGATCAGCAGCTTAAAGTTAGCCTTCAAAAACCTTCTTTTTTGACCTTTCTAAGTCACTGCAAAATCTCGATTTTTCCTTCAAATTTATTGCGTTATTCATCCTGTAAATTTACGCCAGTCACACTATTATTTTTTCTTGAAAGAAACTAAGTTACATCTTTTTGAAGATTTGCTTGGCTTAACTGTCTGAATTGTAACGCTATTGGGTGTTTTTGGAGTGAATGTTTGGTGATACACAGGAAACAAGAGCGCTTTTTAACCTATTGAAATCGAATCTCAGTTCAGCAATGCTTCGTCACATAACAATAATTACCAATTTTTCTCTCCCGTTATCCCTGCCAGGAAGGCGGGGATTTTTATTGCCTGTTATTTAGTTCAGATAAACAAAAGCCCCACCAAATGGCAGGGCCGTGTCGAAGAAATTTAACAAATATTGTTAATTATTCTTCATCGCTCGCTGGTATCTCTTGTTCGTCTTCTTCTATCAGGTGTGCTAGTGCTGGTGCAAACCAGGTATCCAGTTTTGCACGTAGCTGATCGACACCTAATCCTTTCAGTGAAGAGAACACATCAACAGAAACGTCACCACCGAAAGTTTCTACTTGCTTACGAACTTTCAGTAGAGTTTGTTTGCGTGCACCACTTTTTAGTTTATCTGCTTTGGTTAGCAAAACTTGCACAGGAATGTGGCTATCGATGGCCCAGAAAATCATTTGTTGGTCGAGATCTTTCATTGGATGACGAATGTCCATTAGAACCACTAAGCCTTTTAGGCACTCGCGTTTCTGTAGGTATTCACCCAAAGATTTCTGCCATTTGTTTTTCATCTCTACCGGTACTTGAGCAAAACCGTATCCAGGTAGATCGACAATGTGACAACCTTCTTCTACTTTGAAAAGGTTGATTAATTGCGTACGACCAGGTGTCTTTGATGTCTTGGCTAAGCTTTTTTGATTAGTTAGACGGTTAAGTGCACTCGATTTACCAGCGTTTGAGCGTCCTGCAAACGCAATTTCGACACCTTCGTCTTCCGGCAGGTGACGAATATCGGGTGCGCTGGTGATGAAATGCGTATTTTGGTAATGAATTTTTACGCTCACTGTTAACTCCATCTCGACTTTGTGTAGTCGATTGATTACTTTTTTGTGAAAATGTGTAAAATAACCGTGCTCGGCATAAGGTCGCCTATTGTACCATGAGTGTACGCGGTATGTTCACATTCCGTGGTACTGGAAGCTTGATAATTATAATGGAATGTCATGAAGAAATTAGCGCTAATTTTGAGTCTTTTAGCCAGTTGCTCAGTATGGGCCCAAGGTAATATTGAGGCTGGTAAAGCAAAATCACAAACCTGTGTCGCCTGTCACGGAGCAGATGGCAACAGTGCAATAACAACGTACCCGAAACTCGCAGGCCAACACGCTAAGTATCTTGAGAAGCAGTTAAAAGAACTTAAGCTAGGCATGACAAGTGGTGGTAAACAAGGTCGTTACGATCCTGTAATGAGTGGTATGGCAATGCCACTGAGCGATGAAGATATCGCAGACCTATCTGCTTACTACGCTTCGCTACCAGTTTCAGAAAACTCAACACCTGAAGATGTAGTAGCAAAAGGCAAAACGCTTTATACCGCTGGTGATGCCGAGCGTGGCCTAACCGCATGTATTGCATGTCATGGTCCTCGTGGCAATGGTACTGAGCTTTCAGGTTTCCCGAAAATTTCTGGTCAGCATGCTGACTACATCAAAGCTCAGCTAGAAAAATTCCGTGATGGCGACCGTGGCAATGATATGAATGCCATGATGCGCGACATCGCGAAGAAAATGACAGACGAAGATATCGAAGTGCTGTCTAAATACGTTGGCGGTCTGCACTAATATACCTAAATCGCTCAAGATCCTGCATCTTGAGCTGGTTGGGTAGATGTCCCTACATCGTTCGAGCAACTTGTACAAAAATGCCCTAGTGAATCCACTAGGGCATTTTTGTTCGTGACAGATATCACAGTCGAGTTTGGATGCGAAAGCGATAGTTGGCTCGGCAGTTTGTGAGACATTTGCCATACTTGATGTTGGCTTTTTCTTGTTAGTGTTTTTAAGCTTTTGATTAAATGATAATTTTGATTTTTTAGAAAAATAGGCGGATTATTTTTTCAACCCATTACTTGTGAGCATAACGGGATGGCGTAAAGTAGAAGTCGTTCACAGGGAGTGAATGTAAGGATTTAAGACCACGGTTTAGGTCTCCAAGGATGTAGCTCGGATGCTTGGTGATTTAGAAAGGGATTTAGATAGGTAGGGAGCCTATCAGATAAGGATGGTCATCTCGTCTGACGGTTAAGACAGTGAAACGGATCAGGCACAGGAAGTTGCTCAGTAGACAGGAAGTAAACGGATAGCCAAAACTCATCAGGAAGATGAAAAACAACTCTTTTTGGCAGGGAAAGCTCTAAAAACAAAGGGATCATTGGTGCACCAAATGTGTGCAACACAGTTTCGCCAATTGATGGCACTTAGAAAGCGACAGTCTGACTGTCGCTTTTTTTATATCCGTTGACTTGCTCAGTCGTAACTTGAATTGAGATTACTGCACTTATTTAGCTTTATAGGTTGTAAACAAAGTTTTTTAATAAAAATTGCTGAAAAAATACTCAACAACACTCCAATCCGAGTTCACTTTCTGGTATGTTTCGCATCCCTGTTTGAGGAAGTCAGCATGCATACCTGTCCTTTATGCCAAAATCAGCGCACTCACCATTATTTTGAAGATAAGCGTCGTGAATATCTTCAATGTGAGCAGTGCAGCTTGGTATTCGTAAATCCAGACCAACGTTTGGATGCGGAAAGCGAAAAAGCTCACTATGATTTGCATGAGAACAACCCCGATGATTTGGGTTACCGACGCTTTTTGTCGCGTATTGCTGACCCGATCACAGAGCGAATTTCTCCACAATCAAATGGTATCGACTTTGGTTGTGGTCCTGGCCCAACGCTCTCCTTGATGCTGGAAGAGGCGGGGCACAACATGGCGTTGTACGATCTCTACTACCACCCTGATACGTCGGTTTTAGAAAAAACGTACGACTTCATGACAGCAACAGAGGTGATAGAGCACCTCTACCACCCAGATTTGGTGTGGAAGCAATGGTTGAATTTAGTTAAGCCAGGGGGCTGGATAGGCCTGATGACGAAAATGGTCATCGACGTGGAGGCTTTCAAATCATGGCATTATAAGAACGATCTCACTCACGTAGTGTTCTTTAGTCGTGACACGTTCCAGTTCCTAGCAGAGCGGGATAAGCTCGAACTCGAATTTATTGGTAATGATGTAATTTTACTGAGGAAACCCCAGTAATGAGCCGTAGTAAAAAATCTAGAAAACCGGGTGCCGCTGGTGCACCTGAGTTTGTTGTAACTCGTAACCGTACAGAATCTGATGTGGAAGGCCGCTTACGCAAGCGTGCTAAAAAGCGTAAAGGTCTGAAAACGGGTAACCGTAACTCAGAAGTTAACGAGCAGAAAAAGCAAGCTGCTGCACAAAATCGCGACCCGCGCTTAGGCAGCAAAAAGAAAATACCTCTGATTGTTGAACCTGCGAAGAAAATGACGAAGCAAGAGCGTCGTTTGTCGGCAGAGCAAGAACTAGAGATGCTAGAAAATGACGCGCAATTGAACGTGTTGCTAGACCGTATTGAAGCGGGTGAAAACCTGGGCACAGGTCTACAGAAATTCGTCGATGAGAAACTCGATCGCATTGAGAAGCTAATGGACCAACTAGGTTTGTTGGAACCTGAAGAAGAGGAAGACTTCACTGCACCTGCTGAGAAAAGCACGCGCAACGATGATGACTTGCTGGCAGATTTCGACGACATTAATTTCGACGACTATAAAGGATAATTAAGCTATGAATGTAACCTTATTAGCTATTGCTGGTGTTGTGATTATCATCGCACTCGCTTCTTATGCAGGTTACCTTCTGCTTCAATTGAAAAAGCAAAAGGAATTGCAGCTGAAGCATCAAAAATTGGCGATAGACAAACGTAACGCCAACATTTTTGAGAATGTGCATACCTTGTGTCAGGCGGGCATTCAAGGGCAGTGCGATTTATCTGAAATCAGTATCCGTGTGTATAACATCATGGATTATGTACAAGGTGAAGACCGCGTTGATTTCGATAAAACGTACCCTGCGATTTCTGAGCTTTACCACATAGTGAAAGATATGTCGCGTGGCGAAGAACGCCAACAACTTGCCAAGAAAGAGCGTATGCAACAGAACTTGACGCGTCATAAAGCGGAAAGCCGCCTCACTGATGCGATTATTGAGGAGCTCAAAGTGTTGCAGAAAAACGTCCAGCCACTGAATAATCAAATCAATATTCAGATGATTTAAGCGCGACCCCCAATAGTCTCCTTATGGCTAATGGGGGTATCGTGATCACGCTAGCACTTCTTTAGTTTTATACTTAAAAAGCCAGTCGGCGTTGCCACGCTTGTCATCGTCGTATGGCAAAATAGCGGCTCTGAATATCGGGTGACGGCTTTCGTTGCCCTAGCATTTAACGGAAAGTACCACCATGTCGAATCAACACACTGAATCGAAACAGCAAATAGTCTGGGATCAAGCGGTATTGGATAAGTACAACTATTCCGGGCCTCGTTATACGTCGTACCCAACGGCGCTGGAGTTTCATGAAGCGTTCACCATTTCTGATTATGATATGGCATGCACTCAATACCCAGAACGCCCATTATCGCTGTACGTACACATTCCGTTCTGTCACAAGCTTTGTTACTACTGTGGATGTAATAAAGTCATTACGCGCCACTCGCACAAAGCGGATGAATACCTCGACGTGCTTGAACACGAAATTCGTCAACGTGCTGCATTACTTGTTGGTCGCACCGTGACGCAATTGCATTTTGGTGGTGGTACACCGACGTTTCTCTCTGAAAAGCAAATCACGCGTGTAATGAGCCTGCTACGCCAAGAGTTTACTTTTAGTAGCGATGCTGAAATCAGTATCGAGGTTGACCCGCGTGAAATCGAGCTGATCATGCTGGATCATCTGCGTAGTGAAGGCTTCAATCGCTTGAGCATCGGTGTTCAGGACTTCAACAAAGAAGTGCAAAAACTGGTGAATCGTGAGCAAGATGAAGAGTTCATCGTTGCGATGGTTGCGCGCGCAAAAGAGTTAGGCTTTCGTTCGACGAACCTAGATTTGATTTACGGTTTACCGAAGCAGACCAAAGAATCTTTTGCCAAGACTCTAGAACAAGTGCTAGAGATGCAGCCGGGCCGTCTATCCGTGTTTAACTACGCGCACATGCCACAGCTATTTGCAGCGCAGCGTAAGATTAAAGACGAAGACCTGCCAAAGGCAGAAGAGAAGATGGCGATTCTGCAAGACACCATCGCGACACTGACCGGTGCTGGCTACCAATTTATCGGTATGGACCACTTTGCTTTGCCGGACGATGAACTTGCTGTTGCCCAGCGCGAAGGTATTTTGCATCGCAATTTCCAAGGCTACACCACACAAGGTGAATGTGACTTGGTTGGCTTTGGTGTTTCTGCAATCTCGATGATCGGCGATGCGTACGCGCAAAACCAGAAAGAGCTGAAGAAATACTACGCTCAAGTCAACGAACTTCGTCACGCTCTATGGAAAGGGGTCTCTCTGGACTCCGATGATTTGCTCCGTCGCGAAGTGATTAAGCAGCTGATTTGTAACTTCAAGTTAGACAAGAAAGCCATTGAGTCTGAGTTTAAAGTGAGGTTTGAACAGTACTTTAAAGAAGATTTGCAGCTACTTCAGACCTTTATTAACGATGAGCTGGTGGAAGTGGATGATAATGAAATTCGTGTGACGCTGCGAGGTCGTTTGTTGATCCGTAATATTTGTATGAGCTTCGATAAATACCTACGAGCAAAGGCACGTCAGCAACAGTTCTCTCGTGTTATTTAATCAGAGATACAGATTCAAGATATAAAAAATGCCAGCAGATGCTGGCATTTTTTTATGTTTTCGCTGGATTTAAGCGCGATCTTTTACTTTTTCTCTCAGTTCCGATTTTTCTGCTTCTGAAAGGAACGCAATCTCAAGGCCATTGATTTGCGCTTGGCGAATCTGGTCTTGGCTCAGGCCAGCGGCTGGTGCCGCTACTTCGTATTCGTATGGCAGTTCGATGCCTTCAACCGCTGGATCGTCAGTGTTCAAACACGCAAGAACGCCATGCTCTAGGAACTGCTTGAGAGGGTGGTTTTCTAGCGTTTCTACCGTACTTGTTTGGTAGTTTGACGTCAGGCAAGATTCAATACCAATGCGGTTTTCTGCTAGGTAATCCATCAGTTTTGGATCGTGAATCGCTTTTACGCCGTGACCGATACGAGTTGCGCCCAGCTCATTGATTGCTTGCCACATGCTCTCTGCACCTGCTGCTTCACCAGCATGGACCGTTACCCCAAGGCCAGCATCGCGTACTTGCTTGAAGTGAGACACAAAGCGATCACCCGGTTGGCCTAGCTCGTCACCCGCAAGGTCAACGGCAACGATGTGATCTTTCTGGCTCAGAATGCCGTCCAGTTCTTGTTGACATGCGTCAGTACCAAATGTACGACTCATGATACCGATCAGGTTGGCTTTCACGCCAAAATCGCGCATACCCGCTTGCACACCGTCCACGACGGCTTCAACAACCCCCGCTACTGGTAGTTTGTGTTTCATCGCCATGTAGTAAGGAGAGAAACGCAGCTCTGCGTAATCGATTTGTGCGTTTAGCGCGTCTTCTACGTTTTCGTACGCGACACGACGACACGCATCTAGATCGCCCAGTACAGCAACACCCCAGTCGAGCTTAGAAAGGAAAGCAACAAGAGAGGGTTCCGCTTCGACAATTTGAACGTGAGGAGTGAGAGACTCAATATCGTACGCTGGTAGGGCAATGCCAAACTTTTGGCCTAGCTCAAGAATCGTTTTAGTACGAATGTTACCGTCGAGGTGACGGTGCAAATCAGTAAGAGGAAGGTTCTTCGTTATCATTTTGTCGATCCGGATAGTTATGAACTGGAACAGGGCCCAAACATCATCTGTGACAATACATGGGTAAGATTTGCAGTTAAGTATAAATAACAGTTGGGTAGATTGTCAGTAGAGGATGAATAGGGAATCAACGATTCTCGCTCTTTTCTACTTCATGTTCACCAAATGTGTTGGCCATTCTTCTAGTGGCATAGGGCGGCTGTAGTAGAAGCCTTGCACCTGATTACAGCCTAAAGAGCGCAGTAATTGTGCTTGATTGCTATCCTCGACACCTTCCGCGACGACATTAGTTTTGAGACCTGCTGTGATATTGATGACGGCAGCGACGACTGAACTGTTTAAGTTTTCTTGTGTGAGTTGATTGATGAAGGTGCGATCAATCTTCAAGCAGGTAAACGGCAGAGAGTGGAGGTAACCCAGTGATGAGTAGCCGGTGCCAAAGTCATCTATCGCGATACCAATACCCATTTCACGCAGTTTAGTCATATTTTCTAGTGTGGTCGGTGCGCTATCAATGATACGTGATTCTGTGATCTCTAGTGTGAGGTTACTTGCTGGTAATTTCGTGATATCCAATACGCTTGTCACCGTATCAACAAAACTTGGGCAAGATAGTTGATTAACGGAGATATTCACATGTAGTTGGAAGTCCGACGGCCACTGTTTGCTTTCGATCGCTTGGTAAGTGTCGCGACAAGCTTGTAACAGAATCTGTTGGCCGATGGCTTTGATCATGCCGCTTTCTTCCGCGATTGGGATAAAATCTAATGGTGACACCATACCTGAGTCGCTATGCCAACGCGCAAGTGCTTCGGCGCCACACACTGTGCCACTGACGAGATCCACAATCGGTTGGTAATGAGGAATAAACTCTCGGTTTTCAATGCCAGTTTGGATCATGGTCAGCATTTGTGTACGAAACTTTGAAGCGCTCGCTAGTTCTGGGCTGTAGTGACAAACACCAGTCAGTGAGTCTTGTTTGGCGTAACTTAATGCGATGCTGGCGTTGCGTAACCATAAAGGCATGGTTTCGTTTGGCTGGGTTTGTACAATACCAAGTGAAATCTTCATCACTACATTCTCGCCTTCCACCATAAATGGGGTGGAAAAGAGTTGCTGTAATCGACGCTCGGTTTGTTTAATTTTGGTTTCCGTGTCGACATTTGAGAGAAACACCGCGAATTCGTCACCACCAATCCGAGCCAATAATGCGTTGTCACGAAACTGCTGTTTTAACCTTTTAGCGATGCTGACCAACAACTGGTCGCCGTTGTGATGACCCACACTGTCGTTGATATCTCTAAATTTGTTGATACCAAGTAAAAATAAACTGCCGTGACAAAGATCAGACTGATTTTCACAGATTTCGACCAAACCCTGACGGCTATATAAGCGTGTCAGAGAGTCATAAACCAACTGTTCACGCAATGCTTTGAATGAAGCTCTTAGATTGTTCGCCATTTCATTAAAAGCATGGACCAGTACGGTTGTCTCATACACATAACCAGGCTTTGGCATGCCGCTATCCCAATCCCCATTTGCCAGGTGCTGAGCGGCGGCGGCCGTCGCGTTAATTGGTCTGGTAACTCGGTTGAAAATGATCCAACTGATGGCGATACCAAATAGGCTTACAATAATGCCAACGAGCCAGCTCTCTTGCTGGCTTTTTGGTAACAGGCCGAGAAGCTCAGACTCCGAAATGGAGGTGCCGATAAACCATGTTAAGCCGTCTTGGTCTCGATACGGGGTTAGCCGACTGAAAATACGTTGGCCATCATGTTCAAATGAAAAAGTATAAGGTTGCTTGGTGTTGTTGAGATCGAAAGACCGGACTCGGCTCGCACTGATTTTGATGATCGGGTCTGCGTTTTCAGCGGCAAGCAAACGCTGCCCTTTATCCGAAAATTTTGTGCCCCATGAGATGACGCTTCCCGGGCCTGAGTGAGCGATTAAACGATGATCTGGGTCCATGATGTAGACCGACGCTTTAGTGTTGTATTTTAACTCGCGCAGGAATTCGTTGAATGTATTGATACGAATGTCTGTCACCAAAACACCAGCAAATTGGTCGTGTTTGTACACCGGCGTCATGGCTGATAGCGTAATATCCTGGCGTTCATCAGCATTGGTATAAATTTCAGACCAAGTGGCGTTTTGGCTCTCTGCAACGGGCTTATACCATGGGCGAGTGCGAGGATCGTATTGGGAGATAACCGTTCGAATGTTGTTACTCACATGGTTGGTTCCATAAATAACCAGATCACCATCGGTGTGGCGATCTTGCACCATTAAGGTGTAATCGTCGGAAAGTTCGCGGCGAAAGCCTGCAAAGTCGCCGTTTTCTGAACCAAATGCGATTACATCCAACTGCGGTATCGATTGGTAAAGATTTTTGAATGCACTTAGCAGGTAGTTTTGAATGTCTGAGGTATCGTGAGGGCGATAAAGGTTGTGATAGCTGACGTTGTGCGCGAGAGCCATAACCGCAGTAAAAGGCTTACGTAGATAGCTATTGAGGTGGTCGTGGACACTTTCGGTTAACACGGAAAGTTGCTTGTCACTGATATCCGTGACCACTTCTTCGTAACTTTGTTTTTGGACGTAGACAATGACACCGATCGCCAGTAAGAAGATCATGACAAATGGAATCAGAACAGCAGTACGCAGTGTAATTTGAGTCGTAGCAGTAGACATCGCCTAATCACATAGATGGTGGTGCGCCACAATTGTACTGATGTTTTTATTAATATCGAGTGACAAACGACGCTCGTTGTTAACGCACCACGTAAGTGATTGTCAGTACAATTCTTTTAATTTTCTGGTGAGTGTATTTCGCCCCCAGCCTAATACTTTAGCGGCATCTTGCTTATGACCTTTAGTGTGCTCTAAGGCTGCTTCTAATAAAATGCGTTCAAATTCTGGTAAAGCGTAAGAAAGTAGTTCTTTATCTCCTGCTGCGAGTGAATGCCGTGCCCAATCCGCCAATTGTTCTTGCCAACTACCATGTGCAGAGTCTGAAATGGATTTTTTCTCTTCTAGTAGTTCGCTTGGCAAGTCATTTGGTAACACCTCGCTACCACTGGCCATAACGGTTAACCAACGGCAAATATTCTCTAATTGACGCACGTTGCCAGGCCAATCAAGGCGGTTAAGAATCTCTACAGTCGACGGGTGGAGAGTTTTTGTTTCCACACCAAGCTCATCAGCCGCACGGATAAGAAAATGCTGTGTAAGCTTTTCAATGTCTTGCTTACGCTCACGCAGTGCCGGGATCTGAACGCGAATCACGTTTAAGCGATGAAATAGGTCCTCACGAAAGTCACCTTCGTGCACCAGCTTTTCTAAGTTCTGGTGTGTTGCCGCGACAATTCGTACATCGACACTGATCGGAGAGTGACCGCCCACTCGATAAAACTGCCCGTCAGCTAGAACGCGTAGTAAACGAGTTTGAATGTCCAATGGCATGTCGCCGATTTCGTCTAAAAATAGAGTGCCGCCATTGGCTTGTTCGAATCGTCCTTGACGAACATTGTTTGCCCCCGTAAACGCGCCTTTTTCGTGGCCAAACAGTTCTGATTCAATCAAGTCTTTGGGAATCGCCGCCATATTGAGCGCAATGAAAGGTTTGTTAGCACGTGGACTGTGACGGTGCAGTGCATGAGCAACGAGTTCTTTACCCGTGCCCGATTCACCGTTAATCAAGACTGAAATAGAGGAGCGAGAAAGACGACCAATGGCGCGAAACACCTCTTGCATCGCTGGTGCTTCACCGATAATTTCAGGCGTTTCTGCTGGAATGTCTTCTGGAGAGAGCTGCTCGCGTTTGTTTTCGTGGCTGTGTGCAATGGCTCGTTCAACCAGAGTTAAAGTTTCATCAATATCAAAAGGTTTTGGTAAATATTCAAAAGCACCTTTTTGGTACGCATTCACTGCCGCATCTAAATCTGAATGCGCGGTCATGATAATCACGGGAAGGTCTGGGTAATCGCGCTGTACTTGCTTTAGTAGCTCCAACCCATCAATACCTGGCATGCGAATGTCTGATACTAGAACATCCGGCACTTCGCGTTCGAGCGCCATTAACACGCTTTCTCCATCGGCATAGGTTTCACATTTGATGTTGGCAGAGGAGAGCGTTTTCTCCATTACCCAGCGAATTGAACTGTCGTCATCAACGACCCAAACATATCCTTTACTCATGTAGTAATCCTTGCAGCAAACCGAAAAACTGACGCGACTTGAAGTCCATTAGCGCAATCAGATCGGCAGATAAATAGTAAATGTTGTGTGACCAGGCCAGCTTTCTACGTCTATTTTTCCATTGTGCTGGTCGATCAAATTTTGCGAAATAGATAGCCCTAATCCAGTTCCTCCCTCGCGGCCACTGACCATGGGATAGAACAGCGTGTCTTGTAGTTCCGGTGGAATACCTGGGCCGTTGTCTGTGATTTCGACACGAGCAGCGAGTTTACAGCGTTTGCCGTGAATATTGGCTTGATGCACCGTTCTGGTGCGAATGGTTATTTTCCCGTGTTCTTGATGGCTAAGAATTTGTGCGGCGTTGCTGACGATATTAAGCATTGCCTGCTCGATTTGGTCTGTATCCATCAAAATCTCTGGCAAGCTTGGGTCATAATCTCGTTCAATGATGATTGAGCGTTGTGACTCTAATTCAACCAGTTGGCGAACCTTTTCAAGAATTTGGTGCAGATTCTCTTGTGTCTTCTTACCTGGCTTCTGCGGTCCTAGTAATCGATCCACGAGCGCCCTTAAACGGTCTGCTTGCTCAATGATGATGTGTGTATATTCGGTGAGAGAGGGCTCTGGCAGCATTTTTTCTAACAATTGCGCCGCACCGCGTAAGCCGCCAAGCGGATTTTTGATCTCATGTGCAAGCCCTCGGACTAACAGCTTCGCCGCTTGTTGTTGGGCGTGTTGGTTCAGTTCTTGAGAGAGTCGGCGCTGCTGATCAATTTTGCGCATCTCGACCAGAAGCATTAACTGCTTTTGCCAAGTGATAGGGCTAACCGTCACCTCTAGCATTAAAGGGCGGCCATCAACAACGAAAGTGACGTCACTGTCGGTGATGCTTTGGCCACTTTGCAACGGTTGAGTGAGCAGCGCGAGATCCAGCGACGCATGCTGAATCAATTGAGAAAGTGATTGTTCAATAATTCGTTTGGCGCTTTGAGAAAACAGCAATTCGGCAGCCGGATTGGCATAACGGATGGCCAATCCATCATCAAGAATCAGCGTTGCTGTCACCATATTGTTGAGAATGGCACTAGGAAGACTGGTATCCACATTACGTCCTTGTTTTGCTTTAAGATTGTGCGATGCACAATAATGGTGCAATTGAACGTTAAGTATGGCGAATAAATCTTAGAAGAAAAAGTGAAAAGCATCGCTGTGATGTGATTTTTTTTCACCAGATATTCTATTTTGCCCCTTTTACGGTCGGCTTAACACTTGCTTTATGTAAATGCACCGTTATAGGGCTAGTAGATGCAATAAGCTTGCCGCTTCTTTTCGCGTGCACAGCAAGTGTGTGAGTGCCTCGGTCAATATTGTTTAACTGCCACACTATATGGTTTTGTGGTGCACCATAAGGTTTTCCATCGAGTAACAATTGCAATTGCTCACCGATACCAAGCTTGCGATTGGTTTCTAATTGAATATTGATGATGCCTCGATTACTGCGGATGGCCTCGTTGTGCTTGGGAGTCAGCATCGAGAGTTGTAATGGGAGAGGCTTCTCGGTTGTTTTCTCTGGCTTGTTTTGTGATGCAGTAGATGGCGTAGTCTGAGGTGCGAGCGATTCAGTACTTTCTACCTCAGGAGCTGGTGCGCTGGCTTCAAGGTTTGGCAGTGCGATCGCTTTTGCTCCTTTGTTTGGCGTATCACTAAAGTGAACCACGCCATTTTCATCTACCCACGTATACGCGACCTGCGCGAAGGCGATAGAGGCGATTAACAATCCGCTGAGTGCACACAGTGATGGAATAAGCTGAACTTTCATTGCTCACCTTCTCTTGTTCGATGATTTCACGTTTCAATGGCTTAGCTCTTTGACCTGTAAGGAAAAAATTCTAAGCGTATTTTTATTATCCCCTCATGTTAAACGTCGAAGCTTGACTGGCGAATACAAAAAAGGCCCGCCTGCGAGGCGAGCCTAATATTTTATTGCTGTGTTTACATTTTACACAGTGTCGACCTTACACAGAGTAGTAAAGTTCGAACTCAACAGGGTGAGTTGTCATGTTCACACGTTCTACGTCCTGAGACTTAAGGTCGATGTATGAATCGATGAAGTCGTCAGAGAATACGCCGCCCGCTGTTAAGAACTCACGATCAGCATCTAGCTCTGCTAGCGCGTCTTTTAGTGAGTATGCAACAGTTGGGATTTCTGCTGCTTCTTCAGCTGGAAGATCGTAAAGGTCTTTATCCATCGCTTCGCCTGGGTGGATCTTATTCTTGATACCGTCAAGACCAGCCATAAGCATTGCTGCGAAACATAGGTATGGGTTCGCCGCTGGGTCACCGAAACGAACTTCGATACGACGTGCTTTCGGGCTTGGTACCACTGGGATACGGATTGAAGCAGAGCGGTTACGCGCTGAGTAAGCTAGCATTACTGGTGCTTCGAAGCCTGGTACAAGGCGTTTGTACGAGTTTGTTGATGGGTTAGCGAATGCGTTGATTGCACGAGCGTGTTTGATGATACCACCGATGTAGTAAAGCGCCATTTCAGATAGACCGCCGTACTTGTCACCAGCAAATAGGTTTACGCCATCTTTTGCTAGAGACTGGTGAACGTGCATACCGCTGCCGTTGTCGCCAACAAGTGGTTTAGGCATAAACGTCGCTGTTTTACCAAACGCGTGAGCAACGTTGTGTACAACGTACTTGTAGATTTGGATTTCGTCAGCTTTGGTTGTTAGCGTGTTGAAACGAGTTGCGATTTCGTTTTGACCCGCCGTTGCCACTTCGTGGTGGTGCGCTTCAACAACAAGACCCATTTCTTCCATTACTAGACACATAGCAGAACGGATGTCTTGAGATGAATCTACTGGAGCTACTGGGAAGTAACCACCTTTAACGCCTGGACGGTGACCTTTGTTACCTTCTTCGTAGTCAGAACCTGTGTTCCATGCCGCTTCTACGTCGTCGATTTTGAAGAAAGAGCCTGACATGTCTGTCGAGAACTTCACGTCATCAAATAGGAAGAATTCTGGCTCAGGACCGATAAGTACAGTATCTGCAACACCTGTAGAACGCATGAAGTCTTCAGCGCGTTTTGCGATAGAGCGTGGGTCACGGTCGTAGCCTTGCATTGTTGCAGGCTCTAAGATGTCACAACGGATATTTAGTGTTGCGTCTTCCGTGAATGGGTCAAGCACAGCAGAAGATGCGTCAGGCATCATTACCATGTCTGATTCGTTGATACCTTTCCAGCCAGCAACTGATGAACCATCGAACATTTTACCTTCTTCGAAGAAGTCTGCGTCGATTTGGTGAGCAGGGATCGAAATGTGCTGCTCTTTACCTTTTGTATCAGTGAAGCGTAGGTCAACAAACTTAACTTCGTTTTCTTGGATCAGCGATAGAACGTTTTCTACTGACATCTTGGATAACCTCCAGTGTTAATAAGCGGTAAAAGCTCGATTTATGAATTATTCATGAAACCTGGCATTGATTAATCAATTTGACTTTTCATTAATCGATGCTGTTTTAACTAAAGCCAAAACCGTGCCAAAAAAAATATTCCATTAATTTCAAGCAATTGTGTTTTTGAATGCTAGTTTGGTGCACTTGCTTGCACCAAAATGATCTTTGCTTGCACTATTATGGTGCCAAAAATCATTGTTGCACCATAATGTGACAGGTACATTGCGTATTCAGCCCAGTTTTTGAGCAAGAGTCAATTTGAATTATGCATCGATTAGAATAAAGTTGCGTTTAATCAATTCGTTCTGAGGAAGAAAATGGGCATTAAGCGTAAAAATCGCAGAAATGCTCGGGAGTAGATCACATATTTCTAGGCTTTTTGCTAAAATCTGGTACATTATGGCCGTTTTTTTAATCAGCAAATGTCGCCAGAGAGCACCCGTTCTCAGCGTGGGGGCATTTCATCTATCTAAGTGAATCAATATCCATGGCTACTCCACAGATTGATAAATTAAGAAATATCGCGATCATCGCGCACGTTGACCACGGTAAAACCACGTTGGTTGACAAGCTGCTACAACAATCAGGCACGCTTGAGTCTCGCGGTGAAGCTGAAGAGCGAGTCATGGACTCGAACGACATCGAGAAAGAGCGCGGTATTACCATTCTTGCTAAAAACACAGCAATCGACTGGAACGATTACCGTATCAACATCGTAGATACTCCGGGACACGCGGACTTCGGTGGTGAAGTTGAGCGTATCATGTCGATGGTAGACTCTGTACTACTTATCGTTGACGCAGTTGATGGTCCAATGCCTCAAACGCGTTTCGTAACACAAAAAGCGTTTGCTCACGGTCTAAAACCAATCGTTGTAATCAACAAGATTGACCGCCCTGGCGCACGTCCTGATTGGGTTATGGACCAAGTGTTCGACCTGTTCGACAACCTAGGTGCAACTGATGACCAGCTAGACTTTAAAGTAGTTTACGCATCAGCACTTAATGGTTGGGCTTCTCTAGAAGAAGGCGAAACTGGCGAGAACATGGAACCACTATTCCAAACTATCGTTGATGTTGTTGACGCGCCAAATGTTGACCTTGATGGTCCACTACAGATGCAAGTTTCTCAGCTAGACTACAGCTCTTACGTTGGTGTTATCGGCGTGGCTCGCGTAACTCGTGGTAGCGTTAAACCAAACCAGCAGGTAACCATTATTGGTGCTGATGGTAAAACTCGCAACGGTAAAGTGGGTACAGTAATGGGCTACCTTGGCCTAGAGCGTCACGAAGTGGAACAAGCTAACGCGGGTGATATCATCGCAATCACTGGTCTTGGCGAGCTGAAAATTTCTGACACTATCTGTGCACAAAACGCAGTAGAAGCATTACCACCATTGTCTGTTGATGAACCAACAGTAACGATGACATTCCAAGTAAACACGTCTCCATTCGCGGGTAAAGAAGGTAAGTTCGTAACGTCACGTAACATCCTTGAGCGTCTTGAGAAGGAACTGGTACACAACGTTGCACTACGCGTTGAGCAAACAGACGATCCAGATAAATTCCGCGTGTCAGGTCGTGGTGAACTTCACCTTTCTATCCTGATCGAAAACATGCGTCGTGAAGGCTTCGAGCTAGCAGTATCTCGTCCAGAAGTAATCATCAAAGAAGAAGATGGTCAGTTGATGGAACCGTTCGAAACGGTAACTATCGACGTAATGGAAGAGCACCAAGGCGGCATCATGGAGAACATCGGCCTACGTAAAGGTGAGCTGAAAGACATGTCTCCAGACGGTAAAGGTCGTGTGCGTATGGACTTCGTTATGCCATCACGTGGTCTGATCGGTTTCCAAACGGAATTCATGACACTGACTTCAGGTTCAGGTCTTCTTTACCATACGTTTGATCACTACGGCCCGCACAAAGGCGGTAACATCGGTCAACGTGTAAACGGTGTACTAATCGCGAACGCGATGGGTAAAGCGCTAACTAACGCACTGTTCAACCTTCAAGAGCGTGGTCGTCTATTTATCGGTCACGGTGTTGAAGTTTACGAAGGTATGGTTATCGGTATTCACAGCCGTGACAACGACCTAACGGTAAACGCACTGAAAGGTAAGCAGCTAACCAACGTTCGTGCATCAGGTACAGATGACGCACAGGTTCTTACTCCGCCAATCAAGATGACTCTTGAGCAAGCACTAGAATTCATCGATGACGACGAGCTAGTAGAAGTAACGCCTGAAAGCATCCGTATCCGTAAGAAGTTCCTAACGGAAAGCGACCGTAAGCGTGCTTCTCGTGGCGCGAAATAATTTTCGTTAAGCGATTCAATTAAGAAGAAGCCTCGAGTTATGCTCGGGGCTTTTTGTTTTCTGGAGTTGAATATGAACCCGATTATTATCACCGGTGGGCCTGGTGCGGGAAAAACAACACTGCTGAATGCGCTAGACGCGTGTGGTTACGCCACGTTTCCTGAAGGGTCCCGCGACTTGATTGAGCAGCAAAGCCAGTTAGAAAATGGTATTTTGCCGTGGACGAATTTACCTGAGTTTGCCAAGTTATGCCTTGGGTTGATGGACAAACAAAAGAGTGATGCGCGTTGTCATGATGTTGCGTTTGTTGATCGCGCCATCCCCGACATCATTGCATACCTACAAGTGGGCGGCTGTAAGGTTGACCAAGCTTTCTTAACCGAAAGCGCTGGGTACCATAGTCAGGTGTTTACTTGTCGACCTGAAGCATCCATTTACGTACAAGATGAAGTGCGTCCGCACAGCTTTGAAGAAGCATTGGAGATTCATCAGTCGTTAGTGAGTGTCTATACTGAGTTGGGTTATGAAGTGGTAGAAGTACCATGGGGAACTGTGCCAGAGAGAGTAGGCTTTGTTCGAAGAGTCATCGGTTTACTCGGTAAGGTCGCCGACTAAAACCTCCTCACTAGGAGGAGGTCTGAATCATTTACTTTTGATTGAGCTTTTGTAGGAATTTATCGGACTCTGCAATCGCTTCGTTCATTTGTTTGATCGCAAACTGAATGTCTTTCTCTAAGCTAGAGAACTCACCTTGCAAAGAACCAATCGCACTGGCGTTAAGGTTGTGTTTTAAGTACAACGTGTTGTCACGTAGCGTGTCCAGTACCGGTGTCATCTTTTTCTCTGCACGCTTCATAGCGCTAAGCATGGTTTTGTACGAGGCTTTGGTTTCACGTAGTTTTTGCTCGCTTGAACGACGCAGTTTCGCACTCGAGTACAGCTCTAGCTCATCTTGCCACTCATCAAACAGTGCGCCGGATACGTCTTCAATCGCAGCAATACGGTCACGTACGTCTTGAGCCGCTTTTTCGCTATCTTCGTATTTGTCATTGATGTTGTTGTAGACATTTTCTAGCTCACCACCATCAAAGTTGGTGATCGCAGACAAGGCTTCAAGTGCACTGGTGAATTCTTCTTGTGCATCTTGTTGAGATTCTTTGGCATCTTCGACGCGGTCGACCATAATATCTCGTTTATGATACCCAACCTGCTCCATTGCTGAGTAATAAGCAGATTGACACCCTGTTAAAGTGAAAATTGATAGTACAATTGCTAATAAATAAGGCATTCTTATGTCCTCGGCGCTAATTATGGGATGAACTATGAACCAGTTATCAGAGAGTTACAAGGCGAGATTAATCAATCTACTGCCAAGTTGCGTCGCGTTTTTTAAGTATCTTCTTAAGCGATTAACGCATGACCGTGTGAATGTGAACGCGGGCTATCTTGCCTACATTACCTTGTTATCCATCGTGCCAATGCTGACGGTATTGTTATCAATATTGTCGAAATTTCCCGTTTTTGCGAACGTTGGTGAGGTGCTGCAAGGCTACATTATTGAGAATTTTGTGCCAGCTTCTGGAGAAGCTGTACATACGGCATTACAGGAATTTGTGGCGAATACGGGCAAAATGAGCGCGGTTGGCGGTGGGTTTTTATTCATCGCAGCGGTCATGCTGATTTCCAACATTGATAAGAACTTAAACTACATTTGGCGAGTTAAAGACAAGCGCCGTTTAGTCTTTTCATTCTCTATGTATTGGATGGTACTCACGTTAGGGCCGATCATGGTCGGTGCGAGTATTGCGGCGACGTCGTACGTGACTTCGCTGCAAATTTTAGAGAACGAGACATTATCTGGTGCGTTTAATTTATTTCTGCGTTGGCTACCGTTGTTGCTGTCCTTTTTTGCTTTTCTTGGCTTGTATATTCTAGTGCCGAATAAAAAAGTACATCTCGCTCATGGTGCCATGGGGGCAGCAGTCGCCGCGATACTGTTCGAGTTGAGTAAAAAAGGCTTTGCACTCTACATCACTCAGTTTCCGTCTTATCAGCTCATCTACGGCGCGTTAGCGGCGATTCCTATCTTATTTGTTTGGGTGTATTTATGCTGGATGATCGTGTTATTGGGGGCGGAAGTTACAGCTGCGCTTGGTGAGCGAGAGCACTGGAGTGAAGATTTAGACATGATACACTCGACCGCTGAATCTCAGTTAACAGATGAAGGAAGCGAGAGTAGTGATAGCGCTAATTCAACGAGTCAGTGAAGCAGCCGTCCGTGTGGATGGTGAAGTCGTAGGAGAAATTGATCGTGGTCTGCTGGTCTTATTGGGCGTAGAGAAGGACGACGATGAAGCTAAAGCAAAGCGTTTAATGGAGCGTGTTACAACCTACCGTGTGTTCGAAGATGACGAAGGCAAGATGAACCTGAACGTTAAACAGGTGGAAGGTAAAGTGCTGGTGGTTTCTCAATTTACGCTGCCTGCGGATACAAAAAAAGGCACGCGAGCTGGCTTTTCTCGCGGTGCGCATCCTGTTGATGCAGAGCGCTTGTATGATTACTTTTCTGACTTGTGTGAAGAAGTCTTACCCACACAGCGTGGCCGCTTCGCTGCCGATATGAAAGTGTCCTTGGTGAATGACGGTCCAGTGACGTTTTGGTTGCAGGTCTAATCTGGTAACACAGGCGCCATAGTCTAAGCTTTAACTCCAAGCTCATGGAATTGGCTTGGAGTAATTTTTCCGACACTGATTAGTGTTGTGCTTTCAAAGGATTGATATGTTCAAACTCATTACTCCCAAAACCGATAATCAGATAAACAAGTATTATCAGTTTCGCTGGCAACTGCTTCGTGAGCCATGGCGTATGCCGATCGGCTCAGAGCGCGATGAATACGACGAAATGAGTCATCACCGCATGATTGTTGATGGTCGAGGTCGTCCTATGGCGATTGGCCGTTTATACATTACGCCGGACAATGATGGCCAGATCCGCTATATGGCGGTTAAAAATAATCGCCGTAGCAAAGGAATGGGTTCGCTGGTTTTGGTTGCACTAGAGTCGTTAGCGCGCCAAGAAGGAGCGAAACGCTTGGTGTGTAATGCCCGTGAAGATGCCATCGCCTTTTATGAAAAAAATGGCTTTGAGCGTCGAGGCGAGCTAACCGATGAGCGTGGCCCTGTGCGCCATCAGCAAATGGTGAAGCAACTGGATCCGATGGCCAATGTGTTACGTCGCCCTGAATGGTGTACTGAGCTTCAACAGCGCTGGGAGCAACAAATCCCAATTAGCGACAAAATGGGGATCAAAATTAACCAGTACACGGGTTACCAGTTTGAATGCTGTGCGCAGCTTAATCCTAACCTTAATCCGCATAACACCATGTTCGCCGGGTCAGCTTTTACCTTAGCAACCCTGACAGGGTGGGGGATGACGTGGCTGCTGCTTAAAGAGCGTGGGCTGCACGGTGATATTGTGTTGGCCGACAGCTCGATTCGTTATCGTCAACCAGTCGAACAAAACCCCGTGGCGAGTACTTCGTTGGATGGGATCAGTGGTGACCTAGACCGATTGGAGTCGGGACGCAAAGCACGCATCGTTATTCACGTAGTGATTTATAGTGGTGACACGCCAGCTGTTGATTTTGTCGGTACCTATATGCTGATACCGAACTACTCGCAGTTACTCAGTTGCTGATGGGGTAAGCGCCGACTGATCTGCTGGGCGCTTATCTGTTTCACCTTCTTGCTCTGTCGGTGAGAGGGTTTGTTCTGCTGCGGAATTCGTGTCGGGTACTTCATCTTCTTCGATAACTTCTTCGTAAAGCTCTTCCTCTTGAGTCTCCAAATTGATGTTATCAATTACGATTGGCTGCTCGATGGAAGGTTCATTTTTCTGTGGAGTCTCAATATCAGTAGGCTCGGCCAGTTTTGATGCGTTCACGCACTCATTACGGTGGGTTTCGCCACTTAGTAGATCGCCTTCAATGTTTCCGCACGACTCTTCCAATTGATAAGTAATGCCACTTAGCGGGTTGTTGGCCATATCAAATGTTCCCCAAACCTTACCACTTATGGCTTTTCCTGAAATTGTGACCGGCTTTATGGCAACTTCCCCTCGTTGCGCGCTTAAACGCAGTGGACTTAAGGTAATGGCTTTGAGCGAATGATCCGCTTGGGACTTCAAGCGGGGATCTCGGAGATTGGCTTCCACTTCACCCGATAAGCTGTAGACCAGCATGTTGCGATCACCTGATAACCCTTGTAGATCGAGGCTGAGATCGGAAAAACCATCAATAGCCAGTGTGTCGGGTAAAAAATAATCGTGGAAGAGCGATAAGGGAATACCATCAGCATTGACGTTGAGCGCCCAAGGTTGGCTCGGGGTACTCAAATCTATTTGTCCGATGCCTTCTACGTAGCCTTGCTCGAGTGGCGCAAAAAGGCGAGTCAATTGCCAAAAGCCATCTTTGCTTTGCATGGCAAGTGCTGCGTGAGACGTGAGTATTTGGTCATAGCTAGCGTTGACAACGCTGACTTCCAATTCGCCTTGCCAAAGGCCCCAACGTTGAGCCGACTGTTTAATATCAAGCTGTTGCCCTTCGATATTTAAACCGGAAAGTTGCCAATAAGGTTCGTGAGATAGCTGGATAATTTGGCTGCGCTCAATGTCGAGTCGTTCGATTGCAACATGCTCTAACTCGCTGGTGGCGGCGTGCCACCAATTTAGGTTGTCTTCTGGCTGTGTTGCCCACTTGAGGCCTTGAATAGAGGCTTCTTTGAGCTTCCATTGTGTTGGCGTGAACAATCCAGAAACTTGCACTCGACCTTGCTGCCAATCTAAGCTGAGCTCGTTGAGCTGGATTACTCCTGGCTCGATAGCGGCACTCAAACGTGGCTCTATTGCGGTTTGCTGCTGGAATCGAACGCTATCCGCCTGCAATGACACTTGAGCTTTTGTCTTCCAGAGAGACAGTGGCAGTGGCAGTGTGGCGTTTTCCACAGAAAGATCCAAGTTCTGCCAGTGCCAGTCGCCCCATTCAATATCGGCGTTAAGCAAATCTAAGCTATTAATATGATTAATGCTAAATGGTAGATCGTGCCAAGGTTTTGCAAGCAGTGATTGGCGCTGCGTATTACTCAGTTTCAGCTTGTTGATGGTCACATTTACTAAAGACCAGCCTTGAGGATACTGCTCCCCTTGCCCAGATATTTGACTGTTACGCCAGTTAAAAGAGGTGCCATAAAGCGTACTGTCTTGCGGTTTGTAGTCTATATCGACTAAGAGTTGATTAAAGGCTTCGCCATTCCAATAGATTTGGTCAGCTGCAAGTTGAACTTCGCCATATGGTATTAATTGACCATTCCATTGTGGTGATTGAATTTGAAGGTCAATGCCATTGGCAGAGAACTGCTCGTCGGCGTAATCAATATTTTTGAGCGCGATTTGATGGAATAATACGTTCTCTAAAGCTGGGAGCTTTGGTGCGCCATACTGCAAGCTCATACCATCAATCAATAAACTATCAACGATCCATTTACCATCGCGATAAACATCGGGATTCATCCATAAATCGACTTGCTCGATGTAAGACGCATCGTCTCCGCTGGTGTTCACGCGTTGTAAAGTTAGGTGATAGGGAAAGTCATAACGCACGCTTCCGGCCCGGAAGGGAAGAGAAAAGGTGTTTGACAGCAAGCGCCAGGTTGCGTCCGCGTAAGATGTTGTTAGCAGCGCAATCGTAGCAGCTGGAATGGCAACTAAGATAACCAGTAACAGAAGTAGAACTCGACGCGCTGTTTTCATCTTTGCTAGAACCTACGTGTGTTATGAAATAAAACTAGATAGGCTTTAGCTTGTATCAATATTCTGTGGTATTCAATAAAAAGCCCCTCAAAAGAGGGGCTTGAAGCAATTTTTGTAACTTGGCCTACGTAAAGGTGATAAGTTAATGCCAACTTTTCACTGCGTTTACGCGACGTCGCGGTTACTCGATTTAATCAATCTGAGGACCAGCCGCAACCAGAGATTTACCTTCAGCGTTGTCTGTGTACTTATCAAAGTTATTGATAAAGCGCGCTGCTAAATCTTTCGCTTTGCTTTCCCACTGAAGTGGGTCAACGTACGTGTCGCGAGGGTCTAGAATGCTTGGATCCACACCTGGTAGTGACGTTGGTACTTCAAGGTTGAAGATTGGAATGTGCTTAGTTGGTGCTTCTTCAATCGAACCATCAAGAATGGCATCAATAATTCCGCGTGTATCTTGAATAGAGATACGTTTGCCAGTGCCGTTCCAACCAGTATTCACTAGGTAAGCCTCAGCGCCCGCTGCTTCCATGCGTTTTACCAGTACTTCCGCGTATTTTGTTGGGTGGAGCGTTAGGAACGCCGCGCCGAAACAAGCAGAGAAAGTTGGTGTTGGCTCAGTAATACCGCGCTCTGTTCCCGCTAGTTTGGCGGTAAAGCCTGATAGGAAGTGGTACTTAGTTTGCTCAGGTGTCAATTTAGATACTGGAGGCAGTACGCCAAATGCGTCGGCTGATAGGAAGATCACTTTATTCGCGTGACCGCCTTTTGATACTGGCTTAACGATATTATCGATATGGTAGATAGGGTAAGAAACACGTGTGTTTTCTGTTTTCGAACCATCATCAAAGTCGATAGAGCCATCGCCACGTACTGTTACGTTTTCTAGCAGTGCATCACGACGAATTGCGTTGTAGATGTCCGGCTCCGCTTCTTTCGAAAGTTTGATGGTTTTTGCGTAACAACCACCTTCGAAGTTGAAGACACCGTCATCATCCCAGCCGTGCTCATCATCACCAATTAGCGCACGTTTAGGATCAGTCGACAGGGTCGTTTTACCCGTACCAGATAGACCGAAGAATACCGCTACATCGCCATCTTTGCCCATGTTAGCGCTACAGTGCATTGATGCGATGTCTTTTAGTGGAAGGAAGTAGTTCATCATGGCGAACATACCTTTCTTCATTTCACCGCCGTACCAAGTACCACCGATAAGTTGCATGCGCTCAGTTAGGTTAAATACGGTGAAGTTTTCTGAGTTCAGGCCTTGCTCTTCCCATTTTGGATTAGTGCATTTTGCGCCATTCATTACTACGAAGTCTGGTTCAAATGTCGCTAACTCTTCTTCTGTCGGGCGAATAAACATGTTTTTAACGAAGTGCGCTTGCCATGCGACTTCTGTGATAACACGAATGCTCAAACGTGTATCTGGGTTTGCACCACAGTAACCGTCAACAACAAACAAGCGTTTGTTAGAAAGCTGGTTTGTGACCAGTTCTTTTAGCTCGTCCCACACTTCAGGAGTGATTGGCTTGTTATCATTTTTCACTTGATCAGACGTCCACCACATATGTTCTTCTGTCGTAGCGTCTTTGACGATGTATTTATCTTTTGGTGAGCGACCAGTAAAGATGCCAGTGTCAACGGCAACCGCACCTAGTTCAGTAACCACGCCGCGCTCATAACCGGTTAGGTTTTCACGCGTTTCTTCCTCAAACAACATTTCGTAGCTTGGGTTGCGAATAACCTCTTTTACGTTATGCAGTCCGTGCTTGGTTAGATCAAGTGTTGCAGCCTTAGTATGTTCCATAACGGTCATAGGTGCTCCTTATAAGGATTTTGTAGGGATTTTGTAAGAATGTTTTAATTTTAATCTGCTCACCATGCTAGCAACGGGGCGGGGAGAAAACAGGGAGATAGCTCAAAATTTGCCCATGATTTCAATAAGGTTTTAGGTAACCCGTCACATATTGGTGGGAATAGTCTATCGTGCACGCAATCCTTTGCGCTAGGGCAAAATCATTATTAATTGTTTAAAATTAAGCAGTTGTTTTATTACGCTTGAGGCTAGTTATTACGAGGGGTTGATCACAAAAAGGCCAGCATTAAGCTGGCCTTTTGTAGGGTAAATTACGTGCTTGATAAGCTATGTAAATTAATGCAGGGTTTTCTTGTCCGTAGAAGCTTGTGCATACAGTTCAGTGACTTCAGATTCGTCGAACGTATAAGTTGTGCCACAGTAATCACAATGTAAAGAAACTGATCCAACTTCTGCCAAAATGTCATAAATTTCAGCTTTCTCAACGGTGATGATTGCTGCACCGCTACGCTCACGAGAACAGCCACAATGGAACTCGACAGGTTGCGGCTCGTACAGACGTACTTTGTCTTGGTTATATAGTCGATACAATAACTCGTTCGCTTCTAAACCAAACAATTCTTCATCTTTTACTGTGTCAGTGAGCTGCTCTAGATGTTCGAAGTCATCTGGAGAGCCAGTGCCGTCAGGGATCACTTGAATCAACATACCTGCTGCGTGTGCTTTGCCTTCATGCTCACCAGTGCGGATCCATAGGCGCGTTTTTAACTGCTCTGAGTTTGCAAAGTAGCCTTCTAGCACTTCTGCTAAAGTGTCACCTTCTAATCCAACGACGCCTTGGTAACGCTCGCCGTTTTTCGGTTCGATGGTGATCACAAGGTAGCCCTTACCCATTAGATCGTGAATGTTTGCGTCATCGGCAACATCGCCTTCCCAGCGAGCTACGCCACGAACACGTTGGTTATGGTCACCGTTGATAACGGCAAGAGACACAGGACCGTCGCCTTGCAGCTGGATGGTGATCGAACCTTCGAACTTAAGAGTGGCAGTTAAAAGAGTAGTTGAAACGAGTAGCTCACCCAGCAGTTTCTCTATTGCTGCCGGATATTCCTTGCTGGAGATAACACGTTGGTACGCTTCATCCAATTGTACCAACTCGCCACGTACTGAAAGATCTTCGAATAGGTAGCGGTTTAAAACATTATTTGCCATGGAGTGCTTTCCTCGTTGGTAATTCCGGCTTTTATTGGTGTTTGAACTTAATGATGTCTCGGCGCTGCTTTTTATCTGGGCGGCGTTCCGGACTTGGGTTGTGGGCATTAAGCTTACGTTGAGTCGCGTGTTCCTCACGTTTCGCGATACTCTCATTGGTTTCGCGATATAAGGTTTGTGCGATGGGAGCGCCTCGGCGTTGATCTGAGATTTGTTCGATGATCACGATTTTTTCTTCGTTGCCTTGACGAAGTCTGACTTCAGCGCCCACTTCAACGATTTTACTCGGCTTGCTTCGTTGGCCATTATAGTGGACTTTACCGCCATCGACCATGTTACGCGCGATGGAGCGGGTTTTGTAAAATCTTGCGGCCCATAGCCATTTATCTAGCCTAACGGCTTCATTTAGGGAACTCATAGAACACTACGCTATCTAATCACTGCCCGAATACGGCAATGAGTGATGGATTATTCACCTACAGATGGAGTCAAGGCGTATTTTTTTCAAGGGAGTTGGCAAAAACTGCATAAGAAAAAGGTATGAAAGACAACTTGTGATATAGTTCACTGCTCTTTGTTGAGTAATAATTTTATTGCAAATTTAGCAATTTAAAGTCGATAGCTATCGTTATAGCTTAAATGACGGACGTTAGAATAAAGGAATCCATTCAGTGAAACGTTTAGAGCTAAGTGCAGGATTATCAAGCAGACCGCTACTGGCTCAGATCAAGTCCAATCATTATACCATTCAAGCCAAACTTAGCTTGTTGCTTACCTGTCTGTTTATTGCGATAACCGGATGGATACTTGGCAAAATTGTGTGGTTAGCCATACCTCAATCGTCGGAAGTGCCGCAATGGCGTCCATCGGCGAGTAGCGTTGCTGCGAGCAATAAAGGCGACGCGATAGATTTTAATGCCCTTCAGAATGCCAACCTATTCGGTAAATACACTGAGCAAAAAGCGGCGGTTGTAGAACAGCCTATTGTTAAAGACGCCCCTAAGACGCGCCTTAACCTCACCCTAGTCGGTGCGGTTGCCAGCAGTGATGCCAATACCAGCCTTGCTGTTATTGCTAACCGAGGTAAGCAAGCTACGTACGGTTTGGGTGAAGAAATCGAAGGGACACGTGCGACGCTAAAAGCGGTATTGGTGGATCGCGTCATCATTGATAACCAAGGTCGAGACGAGACCTTAATGATGCAAGGTATAGAATATAAGAAGTTATCTGAATCGCCGCAGGTAGCTAGGGCGCAAGCTCAGCGAGCAGAAGCAGCGACGTCTGACGTTGGAGAGAAATTAGAGCAAATCCGCGAGGAAATTGCGAAAGATCCACAAAGCGTTTTTAAATACATCACCATCTCACCCGTCAAAAAAGACGGAGACATTGTTGGTTATCGAGTATCACCTGGTCGTGATGCCGCATTATTTAATGATGTAGGGCTACAACCTGGTGATATTGCGGTTCAACTGAACGGGATCGATTTAAGTGATCCGTCTTCTTCAGTACAACTGATGCAAGTGATGAGCGATCCGCAAGAATTAAATTTAACTGTTGAGCGAGACGGCCAACAGTACGATATCTATATCCAATTGTAAGACTTAGGCAACCGGCGTAAGTTCAGGGAGACATACGTGAAACATTGGTTCAGCAAAAGTGCTTGGCTACTAGCAGGAAGTTTACTCTGCGTACCAGGTGCAATGGCAAACGAATTTAGTGCGAGCTTTAAAGGCACTGATATTCAAGAATTCATCAACATAGTGGGTCGTAACCTCGAAAAGACCATCATTGTTGATCCTTCAGTACGCGGTAAAATCGATGTCCGCAGCTATGACGTTCTTAACGAAGAGCAATACTACAGCTTTTTCCTTAATGTCCTTGAAGTATACGGTTACGCAGTCGTAGAAATGGACAATGGGGTACTTAAGGTTATCAAAGCAAAAGACTCAAAAACCTCAGCAATCCCTGTGTTAGGTGATGGCAGCGCGCAAGGCGATAGTGTTATCACTCGAGTTGTCGCGGTGCGTAATGTGTCGGTTCGAGAGTTGTCTCCTCTACTTCGTCAGCTGATTGATAACGCCGGTGCCGGTAACGTGGTTCATTATGATCCAGCGAATATTATCTTGATTACTGGTCGTGCGGCAGTAGTGAATCGCTTAGCAGAGATCATCAAGCGTGTTGACCAAGCCGGTGATAAAGAAATTGAATTGGTGGAGCTGCGTAATGCATCTGCTGCTGAAATGGTACGCATTGTCGAAGCACTGAATAAAAGTGCGAATCAGAAAAGCACGCCAGAGTTCCTTGAACCTAAAATTGTGGCCGATGAACGTACTAACGCGATTTTAATTTCTGGTGATCCAAAAGTAAGAGCCCGCTTGAAACGTTTGATTCGTCAACTTGATGTTGAAATGGCGACAAAAGGTAACAACCGAGTTGTGTACCTGAAAAATGCGAAAGCTGAAGACTTGGTGGATGTATTGAAAGGTGTTTCCGATAACCTGCAAGCTGAAAAGCAAGCCGGTCAGAAAACATCAGGTGCATCGCGTGGTGAGGTCGTCATTGCTGCTCACGCTGCAACTAACTCGTTAGTTTTAACAGCGCCACCAGATATTATGATGGCATTACAAGACGTCATTTCTCAACTCGATATTCGTCGTGCTCAGGTTCTTATTGAAGCGTTAATTGTCGAAATGTCTGAAGGTGATGGTATTAACCTAGGTGTTCAGTGGGGTTCATTAGAAACGGGTGCTGTAATTCAGTACGGTAACTCAGGAGCCCCGATTGGTCAGGTGATGGTTGGTCTAGAAGAAGCAAAAGATCAAACCCGAACTGAATACTATACCAACTCTAATGGCGAACGAACGCCATATGATGTTACTGAATCAGGTGACTACTCTACGCTAGCGTCAGCACTTAGCGGAGTAAATGGTGCGGCAATGAGTATTGTCATGGGTGACTGGACAGCGCTAATTAGTGCTGTTGCTTCTGACTCCAACTCAAACATTCTATCTTCTCCGAGTATTACCGTAATGGATAATGGCGAAGCATCATTTATTGTGGGTGAAGAGGTTCCGGTTATTACGGGCTCTACGGCTGGCTCAAACAACGACAACCCATTCCAAACGGTTGACCGTAAAGAAGTCGGTATCAAACTCAAAGTAGTGCCACAAATTAACGAAGGTGACTCTGTACAGTTAAACATTGAACAAGAAGTTTCCAACGTATTAGGCGCAAACGGTGCGGTTGACGTTCGCTTTGCTAAACGACAGTTAAACACCTCTGTCATGATCCAAGATGGTCAGATGTTGGTTCTTGGTGGTTTGGTCGATGAACGCGCACTTGAAAGTGAGTCTAAAGTGCCGCTATTGGGTGACATTCCGGTACTTGGCCATCTGTTCAAGTCAACTAGCACGCAAACAGAAAAACGTAACTTGATGGTGTTCATCAAGCCGACGATTATTCGCGATGGTGTGACGGCCGACGGTATTACGCAGCGTAAATACAACTTTATTCGCGCAGAACAGCTTTACAAAGCGGATCAAGGTTTGAAGTTGATGGCTGACGAGAAGATCCCGGTTATGCCAGCCTTTGGCCAGGAGCGTCAGCACCCAACAGAGATCCAAGCGTTTATTGATCAAATGGAAAACAACTAATGGTTGATATGTTAGACACAGCGCCAAGTATGCGTCGTCTGCCATTCAGTTTTGCCAACCGCTTTAAACTGGTGCTGGAGACAGAGCATCCTGAGCGTCCACCTATTCTTTACTATGTCGAGCCGCTTAACCCTGCGGCTCTGGTTGAAGTCCGTCGTGTATTAAAGAAAAGCTTCGTACCGCAACCTATCGATAAAGAAGCCTTTGATAAAAAGCTGACTGAAGCATATCAACGCGACTCGTCTGAAGCGCGTCAGTTGATGGAAGATATTG
Organism: Vibrio sp. 1401; assembly: GCF_033340295.1. NCBI lineage: Bacteria > Pseudomonadati > Pseudomonadota > Gammaproteobacteria > Vibrionales > Vibrionaceae > Vibrio > Vibrio sp. 1401. The sequence goes on along the minus strand of NZ_JAWOWF010000032.1, from coordinate 20,875 downwards.
GTGCTGATAGCGATGATTTCTTCTCTTTGGCTGAAGAACTGCCGCATGATGAAGACTTATTAGAATCGGAAGACGATGCGCCAATCATCAAATTGATCAACGCCATGTTGGGCGAAGCGATCAAAGAAGGTGCGTCGGATATTCATATTGAGACGTTCGAGAAAACCCTTTCGATTCGTTTCCGTGTCGATGGCGTATTGCGTGAAGTTCTGACCCCAAGTCGTAAGCTAGCGCCTTTGCTGGTTTCTCGTGTGAAGGTTATGGCTAAACTAGATATCGCAGAAAAGCGTGTGCCTCAAGATGGCCGTATTTCGTTGCGTATCGGTGGTCGTGCGGTGGACGTGCGTGTATCGACGATGCCGTCCTCTCATGGGGAGCGCGTGGTAATGCGTCTGTTGGATAAAAACGCGACTCGTCTTGATTTACATAGTTTGGGCATGACCCCTTCAGTGCATGACAACTTCCGTCACTTGATTGGCCGCCCTCACGGTATCATCTTGGTGACGGGCCCGACAGGTTCTGGTAAATCCACCACCTTGTACGCTGGCTTGCAAGAGATCAATAGCAACGAACGCAACATTCTAACGGTTGAAGACCCGATCGAATTTGATATTGATGGCATCGGTCAAACTCAGGTGAACCCAAAGGTCGACATGACGTTTGCGCGCGGCTTGCGTGCCATTCTGCGTCAGGACCCGGATGTGGTGATGGTCGGTGAGATCCGTGACTTAGAAACCGCACAAATTGCAGTGCAAGCGTCCTTAACGGGTCACTTGGTAATGTCGACTCTCCACACCAACACCGCAGTGGGTGCGATTACGCGTCTACGTGATATGGGTATTGAGCCATTCCTTATTTCTTCTTCGTTATTAGGGGTGCTAGCGCAGCGCTTAGTTCGAACGCTTTGTCCAAGCTGTAAAGAGCCGTATGAAGCCGATGCGGAACAGAAAAAACTGTTTGGTATGGAAGCGCATGAACCGTTAGAACTGCACCGAGCAAAAGGCTGTGAAGCGTGTAACCAAAAAGGCTACCGAGGTCGAACAGGTATCCACGAGCTCATTATGGTCGATGAGCAAGTGCAAGAATTGATTCATCGAGAGTCTGGTGAACAAGAAATTGAGAGAGCCGTTCGCGCCCATACGCCAAGTATTCGCAGCGATGGTTTAAGCAAAGTGCGTCGTGGCATTACGTCACTTGAAGAAGTGATGCGAGTGACGAAGGAAACCTAATGGCGGCATTTGAGTACAAAGCGCTAGATGCAAAAGGCAAGCATAAAAAAGGCACGATAGAAGGGGACAACGCCCGACAAGTGCGCCAGCGACTCAAAGAGCAAGGGATGATCCCGATTGAAGTGGTCGAGACGAAAGCTAAATCGGCTAAGTCTTCAGGTTCAGTCAGCTTTAAGCGCGGCATCTCGACATCTGAGCTGGCACTCATCACACGGCAATTGTCTACGCTAGTCCAATCAGGAATGCCTTTGGAAGAGTGTTTGCGTGCGGTCTCTGAGCAGGCTGAAAAGCCGAGGATTCGTTCTATGTTGGCTGCGGTTCGCTCGAAAGTAACCGAGGGTTATCCGCTCGCCGACAGTTTTGCCGATTACCCACACGTGTTTGATGAACTGTACCGCTCCATGGTTGCGGCGGGCGAAAAATCAGGTCACCTCGATACCGTATTAGAGCGTTTGGCAGACTATGTCGAAAACCGCCAAAAGATGCGATCTAAATTGCTTCAAGCAATGATTTATCCTGTAGTTTTGGTGGTATTCGCGGTTGTCATCGTTTCGTTCTTATTGGCGACAGTGGTTCCTAAAATCATTGAACCCATCATTCAGATGGGCCAAGAGTTACCTCAATCGACGCAATTTTTACTGGCAGCCAGTGAGTTTGTGCAAGATTGGGGGCTGATTATTTTCGTTGTGCTGGTGGCGCTTTTCTATGGCCTCAAACTGGCGTTGCAAAAGCCAGACTTTCGCTTAGCTTGGGACAGAAAAATCTTGAGCTTACCGCTAATAGGTAAGATCTCTCGAGGTTTGAATACCGCACGATTCGCGCGAACACTTTCGATCTGTACTTCCAGTGCGATTCCAATTCTCGAGGGTATGCGCGTTGCGGTAGATGTTATGTCTAACCGTTATGTGAAGCAGCAAGTGTTGCTTGCAGCGGATAACGTCCGAGAGGGCGCTAGTTTGCGTAAGGCGTTGGACCAAACCCGCTTGTTTCCACCAATGATGCTACACATGATCGCCAGTGGTGAGCAAAGTGGTGAATTAGAGAGCATGTTGACGCGGGCAGCCGATAACCAAGATCAAAACTTTGAATCAACAGTCAATATTGCTCTGGGTGTGTTTACTCCTGCGCTGATTGCATTAATGGCTGGATTAGTGTTGTTCATTGTGATGGCGACCTTGATGCCAATGCTAGAAATGAATAATTTGATGAGCGGATAATTTCGAATTAAGACGTGTCTACTAACGGCATGGCTTTAATCTAACTTTCGGAGAAAAAAATGAAGTTTAAGCGTAGTAAACAACAGGGTTTTACACTTTTAGAAGTGATGGTTGTTGTCGTTATCCTTGGTATTTTGGCAAGTTTCGTTGTTCCAAACCTATTGGGTAACAAAGAGAAGGCTGACCAACAAAAAGCGATTACGGACATCGTAGCGCTGGAAAATGCCCTAGATATGTACAAGTTGGATAACAGCGTTTACCCAACAACGGACCAAGGTCTAGAAGCATTGGTTAGCAAGCCATCTAACCCAGAGCCACGCAACTACCGTGATGGTGGTTACATCAAACGTCTTCCTAATGACCCCTGGGGCAACCAGTACCAATACTTAAGCCCAGGTGATAACGGTACAATCGATATCTTCACTCTAGGCGCAGATGGCCAAGAAGGTGGAGAAGGTCCAGCTGCAGATATTGGCAACTGGAACATGCAAGACTTCCAATAATTGAGCCTAAGCCAGCACTAATGAAACAAATGCGAAAACATAACGGTTTTACATTGATAGAAATTCTATTGGTGCTGGTTTTGCTATCTCTTACGGCTGTGGCCGTGATCTCGACATTACCGACTAGCCAAAAAGATCTTTCCAAACAGTATGCTCAAAGCTTTTTTCAGCGTTTACAGCTGCTCAATGAAGAAGCGGTGCTGAGCGGTAAAGATTTTGGCGTTCGAGTGGATGATGCCAAATCGACCTACTCTTTACTGAGTTTAACCTCAGAAGGTTGGCAGCCTCTGAAATTAAAGCAGATTCCGAGCAAAACCAAGCTAGAAGAAGATATTACGCTACAACTCGAACTCGGAGGTGGTGCTTGGGATAATGATGAGCGCTTATTCAAACCAGGCTCTCTTTTTGATGAAGACATGTTCGCAGAAGAAGAGGACGAAAAGAAAATTGAGCCACCGCAAGTGTTTATCTTTTCCAGCGCCGAAGTCACGCCATTTACCCTGTCTTTTTTTCCGCAAAATGGTGATGCCTTTAATGACGGTTGGCGAGTCATTGGCAAAGAAAGTGGACAAATTTTGTTATTAGCTCCGGGCGAAGAAGTGAAAGAGGATGAGAATGCGCAATTTTAAGCAAGCTCGCCCAAATTTGAGTCATCGCCGGACGAGAGGCATGACCTTACTGGAAGTATTGGTCGCACTGGCAATTTTCGCTACCGCTGCCATCAGTGTCATTCGCTCTGTGAGCCAGCATATTAATACAATCAGTTATCTAGAAGAAAAAATGTTTGCAGCCATGGTTGTGGATAATCAGATGGCAAATGTGATGTTGAATACCGGAGAACTCAAAGCGAAAAACGGCACAGAAGAGCTGGCAGGACGCACTTGGTTCTGGAAAGTCACGCCAGTCGCCACGACGCAGCCATTGCTGAAAGCATTTGATGTGAGCGTCTCGGTAGAGAAAAGCGCGAGCCCTGTAGTAACGGTACGAAGCTATGTGGCGCAATAATCATCTCCGCGCAAACACGCGCCAAAGGGTAAAAGGTTTTACACTTATTGAAGTGTTGGTATCGATTGCCATCTTTGCCAGTTTAAGTGTCGCAGCGTACCAAGTGGTATCGCAAGTACAGCGTAGCAATGCGCTATCACAAGAACGAACCCAACGCTTAAACGAAATTCAGCGTGCCATGGTTATGATGGATAACGATTTTCGTCAAATGGCGATGCGTCAAACACGTACTAATGGTGAAGAGCCTGCTAGCCGGCTAATTTTTTGGTCCGATTACCTGTTGGACTCCGATACTAAAGGGCTGATGTTTGCCCGTTTAGGTTGGCACAATCCTCAGCAGCAGTTCCCTCGTGGAGAAGTAACCAAGGTTGGCTATCGCTTAAAAGAAGAAACACTGCAGCGAGTATGGTGGCGCTATCCTGATACGCCGGTTGGGCAACAAGGTACTGTTACTCCATTGCTAACGCAGGTCGAGTCATTTGATATGCGTTTCTATGATGGTAAGCAATGGAAAAAAGAGTGGGCTGAAGAAAAAGCGCTGCCGAAAGCGGTTTCTGTTGTTCTCACTCTCAAAGACTATGGAGAAATTGCCCGCACTTATCTCACTCCTGATGGCACATTGAGTCAGAAAGAGGAAAGTTCAGGAGACAGCAATAATGGTTAACCGTCAGCGCGGTGTTGCTTTGATTATAGTGTTGATGTTGCTGGCGATTATGGCGACGGTTGCCGCCAGCATGTCGGAACGTTTGTTCTTACAGTTTCAGCGAGGCGCTAATCAAATCAATTACCAGCAAGCGTACTGGTACAGCCTTGGCGTCGAGGCGCTAGCAAAAGTGGGTATCGAACAAAGTTATAAAGACACCGACACGATTAATATGAGTCAACCGTGGGCGATAAAAGAGCAAGTCTATCCGTTAGATTATGGTCAAGCGGCGGGACGAATTAGAGACAAGCAAGCGTGCTTTAATCTAAATGTATTGAGTCGTGTGCAACCAACGGGTCAGCAAATTACAAGACCATATTTAGTGAATGTATTGCAGCGCCTATTAGAAGAGTTGGATGTCGAGCCATATCAAGCAGAAATCATTGCAGACTCTACTTGGGAATACATTGATGCTGATGACTCTGTCCGTTCGACTACTGGGGTTGAAGACAGCACATATGAAGCGATGAAACCTTCCTATTTGGCATCAAATGGTTGGATGGCAGATGCTTCCGAGTTACGGGCTGTCTATCAGGTGAGTGGTGAAATTTTCCAAAAATTGGAGCCGTTGGTCTGTGCATTGCCAAGTGATGACTGGCGTTTAAACGTGAATACGATTGATGTTGAGCAAACTCCGATTTTGGTGGCAATGTTCTCACCAAACTTAAGCAGTAGTGATGCGATTCAGCTAATTGAAAAACGCCCATTTGATGGGTGGGATAGCATTGATGAATTTTTAGCAGAGTCAGAAATGGCTGGCTTAAGTGAAGATGTAAAGAAAAACGCCAAAGGCTATTTGGGTGTGGATAGCGCCTTTTTTGAATTGGATGCACAAGTGTTGGTGGATGAATCACGTGTACGTATCCGAAGCCTTTTGCAAAGTACAAATAGAGAAACGGTGACCGTAGTTCGCCGTCGTTTTGGAGGGATCAGTGAGCGAGTTTCTGACCGTTCGGCTGAGTAGCGAACAACAAAGTACCATTCCTTGGGTGGTGTGGTCGACAGATCAACAGGAAGTGATTGCTAGCGGTGAAATCGCCGGGTGGGAACACTTAGATGAATTGGTCTCATATGCTGGTCAGCGCCAAGTTGTGGCGCTGTTGGCGAGTAATGATGTGGTCCTGACGCAAGTGGATATACCGCCTGGTGCAACACGCCAATTCGAGGCGATGTTACCGTACTTAGTGGAAGACGAAGTTGCTCAGGACGTTGATGGCCTGCACTTTAGCGTGTTGGGTAAACAAGCGGATAAAGCGCAGATTTGCGCAGTTGAACGTGCTTGGATTCAGACTGTACTGCAACGTTTCTCAAGCCAAGGTATCGCCATTAAACGCATTTTACCCGATGTGCTTGCGTTACCGGTTCGTGGAGATCACAGCAGTGCTGCAATGATTGGCGAGCAATGGCTAATTCGTCACTCTGTGACAGAGGGCGCGGTTGTCGACGCTTCTTGGTTAGACCTTTACCTCTCTTCTTATCTACAAAATCATGAAGGTTGGAAGCTCGATTGCTATAGCTCGGTCCCGGAATCTGCGTTACCTGAAATATGGGAGCCGCAACCAGAAGAAATGACGATGGCTTTACTGGCGAAGGGGGTGACAGAAAGCAAAGTCAATTTGCTGACTGGGATCTTCAAGCCGAAATCTTCTTGGGGTAAATACTGGAAGCTCTGGCAAAAAGCCACCATTGCTGCGGGGGTGCTTATCGTTGTCATGGTTGCGCAGCAGTTGCTCGTGGTCCACAAGTACGAAGCACAAGCTCAAGCGTATCGTGAGGAGAGTGAGCGTATTTTCCGCCAAGTGTTCCCAAATAAAAGACGCATTCCTACCGTTAGTTACCTCAAACGACAAATGGATGATGAAGAGCGCCGCTTATCTGGTGGAGGTGGTCAGCAGGCAATGTTGTCATGGTTGGCGGCATTACCCGCGACGCTTGGTCAGGTCAGCGACTTGGAGATCACTAGCTTTAAATACGACGGACAACGTGGCGAAGTACGTATTCAGGCTCGTAGTTCAGACTTCCAACCTTTTGAGCAGGCTCGTGTGAAATTGGCAGAGAAGTTTAATGTTGAGCAAGGTCAGTTGAACCGTAGCGATAACGTTGTGGTTGGCAGCTTTGTTTTGAAGCGTTTGTGAGGTGATGATGAAAAATTTAATTTCTCAAGCTCAGGTTTGGTGGAGCAGCATCTCGCAGCGTGAGCAGCGTTTGGTCATGGGATGTGGCGCTATTGCCGTTATCGGTATTATTTATTGGGGTTTATTACAACCAATGAGTCAACGTGCGGAGCTAGCTCAGTCACGTATTCAAAGTGAAAAGCAGTTGCTAGCTTGGGTACAAGATAAAGCGGATGGCATCACTGCACTGCGAAAAAGCAGCGGTGTGAGCTACTCTAGTAAACCGTTGAATCAGTTAGTTTCTTCTTCAGCTCGTCGTTATAAAGTTGAGTTGATTCGAGTACAACCTCGTAATGAGAGCGTTCAAGTGTGGATCAAACCACTCGCGTTTAATCAACTAGTGGATTGGTTACGTTACTTGAAAGAGCAACAGGGTATTGAAGTCGAATTTTTAGATATCGACCGAACAGAGCAAGCGGGCATGATCGATGTAAACCGCCTTCAGTTTAAGCGAGGTTAAGGTGAAGCGAGCAGTACTTTACGTTGTTATCTTTATCGTCTTTTTTTCAGTCAGTCTTTTAATGGGATTACCAGTCTCTTGGGTGTTACAACAAGCACCAACAGTGAGAGGCCTGGACATTCAAGGAGCCAACGGTTCGGTATGGCAAGGTCAAGCTGCTAGTATTCGTTGGCAGCGCCAGAACCTTGGAGAAGTTAATTGGGATTTCCAATGGTCGAGTCTACTGACAGGTAAAGCTGAGTTTGCTGTGCGCTTTGGTCGTGGTAGTGAAATGGACGTTCGTGGGCGCGGTTTTGTCGGCTATAGCTTAAGTGATGGCCCTTATGCCAAAAACTTAGTTGCCTCGATTCCGGCGGTAAAAGTTGTTGAGCAAGCGCGCCTCCCTGTGCCTGTTGGTGTTGATGGGCAGCTTGAGCTGAATATTCGTCATGCGACTTATGCTGCGCCTTGGTGTAAGAACGGTGAAGGCACTTTAGTATGGAATGCCAGTGGTATTCAAAGCCCCGTTGGCAGCTTAGATCTCGGTCCTGTGATTGCCGATATAAACTGTCAGGATAGTGTATTGACGGCAACTGGTGAGCAGAGCAGCAAACAAGTCTCTGCGGCGTTTTCCGCTGAACTGATGCCTAATCAACGGTACTCAACCAAAGCGTGGTTCAAACCTGGTGCAGAGTTCCCATCCAGCATGGGGGAGCAACTGAAATGGTTGGGTAAGCCGAATGCTCAAGGTCAATATGAGTTTAACTACCAAGGGCGCTTCTAACCTATCGTGACAAAATCCAATATCTTAAAAGAGCTGCTATTGTGCAGCTCTTTTTGCTTTTGGATCATCGTAAGCTAAAACCTCTATTCGCTGTACATTCGATCTTGATTGGGAGTGAATGAAAGTTTAAAGTCATGATTTTTTAAGCGATTTGTTTCTTTTGTTCAGCTTTGCAAGTAACTGGAACATGGTAGGCCAAATACTCCAAGTGCTGTACAGAAGGTCAAAAAGAAAAGGCCACGAAGATATTCGTGGCCTTTCTATTGCTAGAATTTTGTGCTCTAAATTTTACCGATAGGGCGCTTAATCTTTGCGTTGTAAAATCTCATTCCAAGGTAAATCCGCATCACCAAGAACAATAAAATTCGGGTTTTCTAGTGTTTCCCGCTCGTTATATGACAGCGGTTCTAATTGCGTGCTGAGAATACGTCCGCCAGCTTCTTCAACAATGCATTGTGTCGCAGCGGTGTCCCACTCACCTGTTGGACCTAGTCGGAGATAGCAATCTACCGCCCCTTCCGCGACGAGGCATGCTTTCAATGCCGCAGAACCGAGCGGTATTAAGTCGTAATTCCAGGCGCTGCTCATACGGTTAGTAATACGATTGATGTCTTGGCGACGACTAATAGCAATTGCGATGCTTTGCTCTGGCTGTTCGTGTTTGTGTGTATGGATTTTGACGCTGTCCGACATGTCGGGAATTTTCCAGGCGCCTTTGCCATTATAAGCGTAGTAAGTCACGCCAGATACAGGACCGTAAACGACGCCCATGGTTGGTCGATTGTTGTCGACCAACGCGATAATAGTGGCAAAGTCACCACTGCGAGCGATGAATTCTTGAGTACCATCAAGAGGGTCGACTAACCAATAACGTTCCCACTGAGCGCGTTGCTCTAAGCTTATGTCTGCGTCTTCTTCTGACAACACGGGAATGTCAGGCGTCAGATCACTCAAGCGTTCAGTGATGAACTTGTGAGCTGCAATATCTGCACTTGTTACGGGAGTTTCGTCACTTTTGGTGTAGGCCTCGTATTGCTTCTTTTCATATATTTCGAGGATCATTTGCCCAGCACTGCGGGCAATCTCGATGACTTGAGGAAGTAGGTGAGATAGATCTTTTGTCATTGGCATAAGTGATAGTCCTTACTCACAGTGTTATTCGGTTCTAATGACCGTTATTGGTTATGATTGTGAGTGGTGTTTGGTAAGTGTTTCAGTGCCAACATTAGCGCTGTGATGCTTCGTGCTTCACAGAAATCCATGTGAGTTAATAACTCTTCGGCTTGCGCAAGTGGCCAACGCACAATTTCCAGTGGTTCAGGCTCATCGCCTTCTTGCTTCTCTGGATAAAGCGCCTGTCCTAAAAATAGAGTCATTTTGCTCGAAAAGTAAGATGGCGCGAGGATAACTTGTTTCAACGGGGTTAACTGATTGCAGCCAAAGCCGATTTCTTCTTTTAACTCACGATCCGCAGCTTGGTGTGGTGTTTCTCCTGGGTCAATCAGCCCTTTTGGGAAACCTAGCTCGTAACGTTCAGTTCCAGCGGCGTATTCACGCACCAGTAATAAATCGCCTTGTTCTGTTACAGGGACTACCATTACAGCATCTCGTCCACTTGGCTTCATACGCTCATAAGTACGGTGCTCACCATTGGAAAAACGAAGGTCGAGCGCTTCCACAGCAAACAGTTTGGATTTTGCAACCGTCTGGCATGAGAGTATCTCTGGTGGGGTTCGTTTCGGCATGACGCTGGCTCCTTGGTGTCGTTGGCGTTTACGAGATGCGTAAGATTCTTAATATATGAGAACTCCGCCTGAGTTTCTAGCGGATTTTACGAGTCGAGCTAAGCATCTCAGCATCACCTCAGTATCGATACAAAAATGGGAGACCGAAGCCTCCCATTTTCTGACAGTGTTTACTCTTAGTAGTAAGAGTGATCACCACGGTCATGTTCTGTAGCATCACGAACTGCGGTTAGTTCACCAATGAACTGGTTTAGCAGCTCTTTCTCGATGCCTTCTTTTAGTGTTACGTCAACCATAGAACAGCCATTACAACCGCCACCAAATGCAACAATCGCAACACCGTCTTCAGTGATCTCAACCAAGTTTACGTGACCACCGTGGCCAGCAAGTTGTGGGTTCACTTGAGTTTGGATAACGTACTCAACGCGCTCAACCAGTGGTGCGTCGTCCGCAACTTTACGCATTTTAGCGTTAGGTGCTTTTAGCGTTAGCTGAGAGCCCATTTTATCGGTAACAAAATCGATTTCAGCGTCTTCAAGGAATGGCAGGCTTAGCTCATCCACGTAAGCTGAAAAACCGCTGTAAGAGAGTTCAGTGTCGGTCGATTCTACTGCTTCTGGTGGGCAGTAAGACACGCCACACTCAGCGTTTTGTGTACCTGGGTTCACAACGAAAATACGAATGTTAGTGCCTTCAGGTTGTTGACCTAAAAGGTTAGCGAAATGCGTTTGCGCAGTTTCTGTAATAGTAATATTTGACACGACGAATACCCGAGTAAATTTGTAGGTTACTGCTGCTATTCTACTCTTGTTGACGTATGGGTCTAGTCTTTTTGATGCTAAGGCATGGCGAAGCGATCTAGAGAGAACGAGGAGCAGGTGTTCTGCAGATGCAGTAAATATCGATGCTTTCTACGCCAACTTCAAGTAGTAAATGACATAATTGTCGGACGGTACTGCCTGTGGTGACTACATCATCGACGATGGCAACATGGGAATAGTGAGGTTGCTTATTGAGAATAAACGCGCCTTTTAAGTTTTGTTCACGGCTTGTTTTGGTATTACCACGCTGTGATTGGGCGAGCTTTACTCGACGAAAGACCTTCGCATCAAAATTAGTCTGCAATTGCTTGGCGAGGTGTCGGGCTAAAACATCACTTTGATTAAAACCCCGGCGCAGGTAACGCTGCCAGTGCAATGGCACACTGGTAATGATTGGAGCTGGCGTGGTGATGCGCAGTGCCAGTTGCTCGGTTAATGCTTTTACATGCCAAGACTCTCCGTGATCTTTAAAGCGTTGTACTTCCCGTGAAAGGGGAAAGTCGTAATCGCCTAACGTGTATAGCCTTTGCCATGGCGGTGGCTCTGAAAGACATTCACCACAAATACTATCCGTACTCATTTCTTCTTTCTGTAATGATAAACCGCAGCGTTGACATCGTTTTACTGGAGTTAGGTATTTTAAACAGTGCTCGCACCAGCGCAGAGTATTTGTGTGGCTTGGTGTTTGAATAGGGAACCGACACAGGCCGCATTGACTGCTCAATACACGATGCATGATGTTTTGCCAGTGATGAGATAACATAGCGTTTATTCATGGTGATATTTTACTCAGCCTAACGCTTGGCTGAAGCCGTAGGGAATAAAATAAGTGGGAGAGATTGAGAGCATGAGCACGAAATTACACTGGCAGTCATTTGGTCAGGGACCAGATTTGGTGTTACTTCATGGGTGGGGCATGAATGGTGCGGTATGGCAGCAGACAGTCGAGTCTCTTCAACCTTATTTCCGAGTTCATGTGGTTGACCTTCCGGGGTACGGACATAGCGCCGAATCTCATGCTGAAGATTTAGACCATATTGCTAACTTGGTGGTGCAAGGTGCGCCAGAGAAAGCGATTTGGCTTGGTTGGTCCCTCGGAGGTTTAGTGGCGACGCATGTGGCATTAAATATGCCCGAGCGCGTGGCTAAGTTGATTACGGTTGCCAGCTCACCTAAATTTGCCGCAGAAAAACCTTGGCGTGGCATTCAACCGAATGTACTGAGTGCGTTCACCTCTCAGTTGCTAGAAGATTTCTCACTGACCATTGAGCGCTTTATGGCGTTGCAAGCGATGGGCAGCCCATCAGCGCGTAAAGACGTTAAACAGCTCAAGCAAGCGGTACTATCGCGCCCTCAGCCAAACCCTGAATCGCTGTTGGTTGGGCTAAACATCCTTGCTGATGTGGATCTGCGCGATGCGTTGACGTCTCTTTCTGTTCCAATGTTGCGTCTTTATGGCCGTTTAGATGGGTTGGTGCCAATTAAAGTAGCTAACGATTTAAGTGAACAGTTGCCTCATACCCAGCAGTTTGTTTTTAATCAGTCCTCTCATGCGCCTTTTATCACCGAACATGACGAATTTTGTGTTCAAATCCGAGAGTTTGCTCACGATTGAGCAAGTACGAGCGGAAATACCTCAAGTTGTTTAAAAAGTGGTCGATATAAAGGCTGGTGAGGTTTTATTAGCCAATAAAGCTAAGCCATATTGACGAGTTGGGCGACTCTGAGGAGGGTTCGCAATGATTGTGTCACCGACCAACGTAAGTGTGCCACTGATCGCCCCATCCGTGAATGTGCAGACGGAACAAGCAGCTCGCGACAATAAAGTCCGAGAGCCTGTAACGCCAACGGTCGCATTGGCCAAAACCAATGCAGAGCGAAAAGTAAAAGGTGACGACAAGCGCCGACGTCAGTCTTCTTGGGATCCTTCAGAGCATCCTGATTATGATATGGAAACGGAAGTCGACACGCGTTATCAAGAAGAGCCGGAAGATACACTAGAACGGCTTTTTAGTTTGCTTGCGCTCAAATCGTATAGTGAAGACCAGGGGAAAGGCTACGCGATCCGCTTTCGCTTACCAAAGCGCATTTTGGATGCTGCGATCAATGAAGGATTAATGGAAAAGCGCAGGAAGGTGATCAAGTTTCATTATGGTCATGCAGTCGCTCCCCATACCCCGTCAGAAGTGATAGCAGTATTATGACGACTCAATATCCTACTCAAACAAAAACGCTCCAAGCAGGTTGACTGATTGGAGCGTTTTCTTTTTAGTTATGAAAGCTCGTTAGCGGTGAAGCCTAGGTAAGGTTACTTTTTCGCTTTAGCAAACGCTGCAGCAAACGCACCGCCCATCGCGCTGTTCGATGACGAAGCATCACGGCGAGGCTGACGACGCTGCGGTTGGTCATTACGACGTGGCGCTGCTGATGAGCGTTGGCTGCGGTTGTCTTGACCCGGTTCGTCGTTCATACGCATCGATAGACCAATGCGCTTACGCTGCACGTCAACTTCCATCACTTTCACTTTGACGATGTCGCCTGCTTTCACCACTTCACGTGGGTCAGACACATAACGATCTGTCAGTGCAGAAATATGCACAAGACCATCTTGGTGAACGCCGATATCAACGAAGGCACCGAAGTTGGCTACGTTAGACACCACGCCTTCTAGAATCATGCCCGGTTCCAAGTCAGATACCGAGTTTACACCTTCTGCAAAGGTCGCCGTTTTGAATTCTGGACGTGGGTCACGACCCGGCTTATCCAGCTCTTTGATGATGTCTGTAATGGTTGGAACGCCGAAGTTATCGTCGGTGTAATCGACCGCATGCAGACCTTTAAGGAAGCTTGAATCACCAATCAGTGCTTTGATATCTTTGTTGTTCTTCTCAGAAATCGCTTTGACCACTGGGTACGCTTCTGGGTGAACCGCAGACGCATCAAGTGGGTTCTTACCATCCATGATTCGTAGGAAGCCTGCACACTGCTCGAACGCCTTAGGACCTAAACGAGGTACTTTCTTCAAGGTTGTACGTGCTTCGAAGCGGCCGTTCTCATCGCGGAAGTCGACAATGTTCTGCGCGATGGTGCTTGATAAGCCTGCTACGCGCGTCAGTAGCGCCGCAGAAGCAGTGTTCACATCAACACCAACCGCGTTTACACAGTCTTCCACAATCGCATCTAGGCGTTTTGCCAACATAGATTGGCTTACATCGTGCTGGTATTGACCCACACCAATAGATTTAGGATCAATTTTCACGAGTTCAGCCAATGGATCTTGCAAACGACGTGCAATCGACACTGCACCACGCAGTGATACGTCCATATTCGGGAACTCTTTTGCTGCAAGCTCAGACGCTGAGTAAACCGATGCACCCGCTTCACTCACGATGATTTTCTGAACTTTCAGGTTGCCACGTTTGATGACGTCTGCGACAAAGCTGTCGGTTTCACGTGAAGCCGTGCCGTTACCAATCGCAATCAAATCCACGTTGTACTTACGCACCAACTGATCAACGATTTGTGCTGACTTGTCGTATTGTTTTTGTGGTGGGTGAGGGTAGATGGTTTCGGTGGCAAGCACTTTACCTGTTGAGTCGACAACCGCGATTTTTGAACCTGTACGCAGACCCGGATCTAGACCAAGTGTTGCACGAGGGCCAGCCGGTGCTGCCATCAACAAGTCTTTTAGGTTAGTGGCGAATACTTCAATCGCTTCGATTTCAGCGCGCTCTTTCATTGCGCCCATTAGCTCGGTTTCCATGTGCATCGATACTTTGATGCGCCATGCCCAGCTGATCACTTGCTTACGCCAGGTATCCGCCGGTGCGCTGCTTAGCGTCACGCCATAATGGTCGGCGATAATCGTTTCGCAGTAAGACTGACGAGCGCCTTCTTCCTGTTCTGGATCAGCATTCATTGCCAATGTCAGGAAGCCTTCGTTACGGCCGCGTAGCATCGCCAGTGCGCGGTGCGATGGCACTTTGCTTAGGGGCTCGTTGTGGTTGAAGTAATCTTTAAACTTCTCGCCTTCTTGCTCTTTGCCTTCAACGACTCGTGAAACCAGTTCCGCATTGCGATTTAAGTGGTTGCGAATTTTTTCCAGTAAGTTTGCGTCTTCTGCGATGCGCTCCATGATGATCGCGCGAGCGCCATCCAATGCAGCTTTGGTGTCTGCGATGCCTTTGTCTGCATCAAGGTATTTGCTTGCTTCGCTTTCTGGCTCGGTTTGTGGATGATTCCAAAGCTGATCTGCGAGTGGTTCAAGACCAGCTTCAATCGCGATCTGACCTTTCGTACGACGCTTGGGTTTGTAAGGTAGGTATAAGTCTTCAAGACGAGTTTTGCTGTCTGCCTGCGCGATCTCTTGTTCTAGCTCTGGCGTCAGTTTGCCTTGCTCTTGGATTGATTTGAGGATGATTTGACGGCGATCATCCATTTCACGAAGGTAAGACAGACGGCTGTCCAAAGTACGAAGCTGGGTATCATCAAGGCCCCCCGTCACCTCTTTGCGGTAACGTGCAATAAAAGGGACAGTGTTGCCATCATCAATTAGGGTGACAGCGGCGTTGACTTGCTCTGGGCGAACATTCAGTTCTTGAGCAATCATGCGACAGATAGCTTGGCTCATCCGTGTTTTCTCTTTTAATTCAGTTTTGGTTGTATAGAACATTGGGGTCGTTCGAAGAATTTGCAATGTTTTAAATTAACGAGGCAAAAATTTACCGGGCGCTGGTGGACATCAGTCATATTTATGTCAAAACTGTAATTAAATTGAGAACTTATATCCGCAGTTATCGACTAACCTAATTCCACGGTTGTTGATATCACTAAATGTACCTCGGCTTATACGGATAATCATGATGAAAAAAATGTCTTTGGCGTTAGCGCTTACGAGTGCCTTACTTGCCGCCCCGCTTAGTTGGGCGCAGTCTATCTCAGGAACCACACAAGCTCCCGTTTATCAGCTCGATAACAAATTGGTACTAGGGCGTGTGGAGAGCGTCTACTACAGTGACATTCCGGAACTAAAAGCGGTGCCATTTATTGGCAAGATTGATACTGGTGCAGATACGACATCGATGCATGCGGAGAATATCCATGTCAGTAGCTCACACCCAGATTACCAAGATTTGAAAGATAACGAGTTACTTTGGGCGATTGTCGATGACTTAGGTGGTACGAAGGCAAAGTGGGACGCCGACAGCTTTAAGCCATATCAAGTAAAGGTTAGCTTTACGGTTCCTCACCCTTATACAGGGAAGGAAATACAGATTACCGATGATCTGGAAAGAGTGAGCGCGATTCGCAGTCGAACAAGCAAAAAGCCCATCCTACGCCCGACAATAAAAATGCCGATGACAATCGCTGGTCACACCGTTGATACGGAAGTGAACCTGACCAAGCGTACGCAATTCTCTTCTCCTATCTTGATTGGTAAAACTTATCTCGATGATAACGCATGGGTCTTCGCTGGTTACGATTATCTTCAAGAACAGCCAAGCGCAAAAATGATTGGCAAAAAAGAGACGGTTGAAGTCGAAGGTGTGCCATATAAGATCAGCATTTCAACTTCTAGCCGTTATACCAACGTCCATGCACTGGACATCAAGGTAGACAAAAAGCATAACGAAGTCTCTTTTATGTTAGAGGGCGAGAATGGCAAGCGTCATCCAATGACATTACCCTTGGTACGAATGCTGAAAACGACCAAAAGCGAGCGTCCTTTAGTCTATTTACCCGTCAAAGTCGGCGAAAACGAAACTCAACGTTGGTTGGTGTATCTGCGTGATCGCAGTAAGTTCAGTTCGCAAATTCGCTTAGGTCGGGACGTCGCGAGTCAGCACTTTGTTATTGATACGGACAGAGAAAATCTATTGGGTGGCGTAGAAAAAACGTTCAAAAGCGCACTCAAATCAAAACCTCTTGTCGTTTCACCAGAAGAACAGGTCACCATTGATGGTTATACCGTCCCTGCTTACCCCACTTTTACTGTGAAAACGCCATTACTGCGTGTAAATGGGTTTGAAGTAACAGAAAAAGGTAAGGATGAATCCGTCACGTTTTATTTAATGAACGATGAGGGGAAAGAAGAAAAAATCACCAAACCAGTGTTGAAAAAGCTCAAGGTTGGCAGCGCGGTTCGCCCTGTTGTCGAAGGAGACTTTCTTCTCGGTAGAAAAGACACATCAATGAAGTTTGCGCTCGATGTGCTTGATGAGGGTGACACTCAACCCTTTTTCGTCTTTGGTCATGACATAGCCAAGGGTGGTGTGTTGCTGAACACTCGCGCAGACCATCTACTAGATGCAAGGCCACTTTTCAAAGCTGGCCATATCGAAGTGGCTGAAGTTGAGGGGATGTCTTTCCCTGTGAAGTTAGACACGGGTGCAGATGTAAGCTCAATCAATGCTAAGAACATCAAGCAGTTTAAGAAAGACGGCAAAGACATGGTGAGCTTTACCTATGAGAACGATCTTGGCATGAAACAGGCGTTTACCAAGCCTGTTGTTGATGTCATGCGTATTAAAGCTAAGAAAGGCGAGAAAGCGAACGTACGCCCTGTGGTTGAAATGCATGTTAAGCTTGGCGAATTAGAGAAGAAGATCCGAGTCAACTTACAGGACCGAGGTCGCTTCCATTACAGCATGATTTTAGGTAAAAACTTCCTAAAACATGGCGCGGTTGTTTCGAGTGATACGAATTACATCGTGACGCAAAAACCGGATTACGAAAAGTAACACTCTGGCCGCCTTATCACCTTGATACCCAAAGCCTGAACAACATTGGATCTTTGGGTATATCATCTCCTTAATGCTGCCAAAGAGCAGCATTTTTTAGTTGAGATAGGAGTTAATTTGAAAACTAAGCTGATTACACGAGAAGGTTACAACAAACTCAAACAAGAGCATGATTACCTTTGGAATGAAAAGCGCCCGGAAATCACCAAGATCGTCACTTGGGCGGCGAGCCTGGGCGATCGCTCAGAAAATGCGGATTACACCTTCAATAAACGTTTACTCCGTCAGATCGACCGTCGTGTCCGCTTCCTTCGTAAATTCCTGCCAGAAGTCACGATCGTTGACTATTCTCCGCAACAAGAAGGCAAAGTCTTTTTTGGTGCATGGGTGGAAATAGAAAATGAGGCAGGAGAAGTGAAAAAGTTTCGTATTGTCGGGCCTGAAGAGATTTATGGCGATGCGAAAGACTACATCTCTATCGATTCACCTATGGCGCGAGCGATGTTGAAAAAACAAGTGGATGAAGAGTTCACGGTACGCACCCCAGAAGGTGAAAAAGAGTGGTTCATCAACTCAATTGAATACACTCAACCGGCCTCAGAAGACTGAGGCTTTATCACCGATTCAAGTCTCATGAAGTTCACTAGAAGTGACTTGGGTCTCAACGTCAGAATATTTGGTATAAAGGCATGGTGCCTTTCTCGGAGAAGTAAAATGAACAAAGCAGTCATGTGTAGTGCTGCACTAACAATAGGTTTCTCACTTTCAGTTTTTGCTCAAGATGAAGTGAAAGGCTGTGACGCTAAAGAGTTAGCGGTAGAGCAGCAGCTTGAGTATGCAAAAGCGCAAGGTAATGAGCATCGCATTAAAGGCTTGGAGCAAGCACTTTCCGCTATCCAGAATGAATGCTCGGAAGGTGAGCTGCGCCAAGAGCTGCAAGCAGAAGTGGAAGAAAAGACTAAAGAAGTTGAGGAGCGAGAGGAAGAATTAGTCGAAGCTCAGCATTCAGGGAAAGCAGACAAAATTGAGAAAAAACGTCACAAGCTGGCTGAGGCACAGCAAGAGCTGCTTGAGGCCAAACGTGAACTGGAATGGAATTATGGTCAATAGTAGGTGCTGAAAATACCTGCTAGAGAGAGAATAAAGCGCTTAAGATAAAAAGAGTAACAATTTGCTTGAGCACGTTAGGAAAAACAGTGATACATTTTCGACAATAGACGCTTCTGAAAGGATGTTTCAATGCAAGAAAATCATAAAATTTTAGTGGTTGATGACGATGCTCGTTTACGTGCTCTATTGGAGCGTTACCTTTCTGAGCAAGGTTTTCAGGTACGAAGTGTCGCCAATGGCGAACAGATGGATCGCCTACTAACGCGCGAAAACTTTCACTTAATGGTGCTGGACCTAATGTTGCCAGGTGAAGACGGTTTGTCAATTTGTCGTCGTCTACGCCACGCGAACAATATGTTGCCAATCTTAATGCTCACCGCGAAAGGTGATGAAGTGGACCGCATCGTAGGTCTTGAGGTAGGGGCGGATGATTATTTGCCAAAACCGTTTAACCCACGCGAATTATTGGCTCGCATCAAGGCCGTATTACGACGCCAAACCGTAGAGTTGCCGGGTGCACCAAGCACGGAAGAAAAAGTGGTGGAGTTCGGGGAATTCCGACTCAATCTAGGCACTCGCGAGATGTTCCGCGGTGATGAGGCAATGCCACTCACCTCTGGAGAGTTTGCTGTTCTAAAGGCGCTCGTGATGAATGCACGTGAGCCAATGTCACGAGACAAATTGATGAACATGGCGCGTGGCCGTGAATATTCTGCAATGGAACGTTCTATTGACGTACAAATCTCACGTTTACGTCGCATGTTAGAAGACGATCCGAGCAAGCCGCGCTACATTCAAACCGTATGGGGCCTAGGTTATGTTTTCGTCCCAGACGGCAAAGAGGTGTAACCTCTTCACTCCATAGCCAGCACTTGGCTATAGCAACTTCAGCCTTCATTACCTTCCCTTTGAAGGCTGAAATTTCGCGATTAGGACCACTAGGAACGTTCCATGCGCATCCGAAGTTCACTGACACAATCTATTCTGCTGTTCATCTCTTTGCTTCTCGCGAGCCAAGTTTTCTCTTACTACGCCGTTTTTAACTACGCGTTGATGCCGAGTTTGCAGCAGTTCAATAAAATTCTCGCCCATGAGCTCAATTTGGTGCTTGATGATGAAGGACCTTTAAAGTCTGATGCACCGTTAAGGCGTCAATTATTAGAAAGATTAGGGGTGACGGTTCACAGCCTTGACAGCGATAAGGCGATTGAATTTCATCACGCAATGTCGATTGATTTGATGTCTGAAGAAATGAGCCAAGAGCTGGGTTCGCCTACAGAAGTACGCTTATTGCTTGGCGATGAAAGTTACATTTTGTGGATGCACATCGAAAAGTTGCCGAACTCCATCATTCGTATTCCGTTATCTGAGCTGCAAGAAGAAGATTTTGCACCGCTGTTTCGTAACAGTTTGATTATGGCGCTGCTGATCATTGCTGGTGGTTGGTTGTTTATTCGTTTGCAAAACCGTCCACTTTTGGCTTTAGAGAGAGCCGCGAAAGACGTCGGTCGAGGTGAGATCCCGCCCCCCTTAGCAGAGAAAGGCGCATCGGAGATTCGCTCTGTAACTCGAGCCTTTAATCAAATGTCGAAAGGTATTCAAGAGCTAGAAGAAGACCGAGCCTTATTAATGGCGGGGATTAGCCATGACTTACGAACGCCTCTGACGCGTATTCGCCTAGCGACAGAAATGATGTCTCCTGAGGACAGCTATCTTGCGGAGGGGATCATTAGCGATACGGAAGAATGTAATGAGATCATCAGTCAGTTTATGGATTACCTCAAACCGGTGAACCAAGAATCGTTTGAAGCGGTTGATATCAGTACGATTGCCAGTGACGTCGCCAGTTCTGAAGGTGGTTATGAGGTTGAAATTGAAACAGATCTTAATCTTAACTTGCCGCCAGCCAAAGGAAGCGCGATTGCGATTAAGCGGGCGATCAGTAACTTAGTTGTGAATGCGCTACGTTATGGCAATGGCTGGGTCAAAATCAGCACTGGTGTGACAGCAGATAAGCAGCTAGTGTGGATTTCAGTAGAGGACAACGGACCGGGTATCGAGCATTCTCAAATCGCGAGGTTATTTGAACCCTTTACGCGTGGTGACACAGCTCGCGGTAGTGAAGGCACTGGGCTCGGGTTGGCGATTGTGAAGCGTATAATCAGCCAGCATTCAGGTTCTGTGGTGATGCGTAATCGCAGTGAAGGCGGTTTAATCGCTCAAATCAGCTTTCCTACCAAGTAAGTCGATGGCCCGCACCCTTTAAAACAAAAAGCCCAACCTAAATAGGTTGGGCTTTTCTTATTCTCAATAATCTTAAGACTCTTTGTAAGCGCCCCATGAACACACGGGCGCTTTTTTATGTGTGGGAGAAGTTCCAGGGAAGAAGTGAGTCGATATCAGGC
>NZ_JAWOWF010000031.1:0-58657 GCF_033340295.1 Vibrio sp. 1401 | reverse complement strand
TTATCTCCTTATTAGTGAAGATAAGATCATAAGTCTGGTGCCTGGCTAATTGAATGTGTGCTTTGTGGGGCGCTTACCTTTGAGGGGGGCATTCTACATGAATCTTGGATTCTGCCACCGCAAAGCTGATATTGAATTTGATGGAGATGGATAATGAACGACAGTTGGGCTAATTTCTTTCCTTACTTTGCTGGAGCTTTTAAGCTTATTGTATTAGGGATAGGAGCCTACTTAGCCATTAAATGGCATTTTGACGAAGAGCGAAGGGTAAGAGAAGCGGAAGGTGTGGTGTTTGATAACCCAAGTCTCATGAAAAAGTTTGCGAAGACGCTAACTCTGCCATTCCTTTTGTGTCTTCTAGTTCTTCTTGTTATATATGCTACCAACTGGTTCCTGTATTGACGGCTTTATTGTTTGTTGTAGTAAAGCTGAATGCTGCCGCCTCTGAGAGTCGAGCCGTAGTTGAAGTTAACGCCTATGCCGAAATTGTCCAACCAATCAAAGGGCTTTGGTGCATAAAATAGCCATCCTATAGAAGCTTCGTAGTAATGCGGACTTCCCAGTTCATCGCTTAAATCATGCGAAAGGTCGACTCTTTTAATCCCGGTAAATAAAGCCTGCTCACCGTGATAAATATTGTAGTAACCGGTGATTTCATTAGATAGGTACCAACCTTTAGGGTTGCCTATATTGCCGTTATTTGCGCTTCCCCAGCTGTGCCCAATGAATGAATTCAATGTCGAACTGGCATGCCATTTCCCCCAACTTGTGGGAGACGTGTATTTGGCTTTAATGGATGGTTGAACTATTGCCGCCCATGCTGAAACGTTAACGGCACGGCCGTCTAGGATTCTTCCAATGATGGAGGAAAGTTTATTATCGGTAGAGAATGAGTTTTCATAACGCATAAGGTGAGTCGTCGTTCTGGTGCTAAGAGTGACGCTTTCACTTGCTTTGTATAGATACCCATAACCAATCGACGCACCGTATGTCCTTTCCTTGAGAAGATCCTTACTTGTGCCGAATAGTTTGAGATCATTCTCTGTTTGTATCGTAAACGCCTTAAACGACAGCTCATGTAAATCCTCGCTGCCCTCAATGTCAAAGTTAGTCGTGTAAGGGAGAACATATACGGATTTGCTTCGACGTTCATTGATTGACTCGTCAGTCCCGAACTCTGGGTTGGCGGTATCAAATAATGCATTCGGATCAAAGTCGCCAATACCAAACGCAATTGCGTCAGTATCGGACAGCAGCACCGCGATAGAAAAACGTTGTTGGAGAAGGTTGCTAATTTCCTTATCTAATGGATCCGCATGAGCAGTGTGAGGAAGTGAGAGTAGGAGAGTGAGCGAAACGACTCGCCACTCCACTGAGGCGAAGTTGGGTTGGAACATTTTGGCTCTTTCAAATGGTTCATGCATGGAGTTTTTGGACGTACCGGTACGCTAACATTAGTTTAATCGTTGAATGGTCGGTGTAACTTTGAGAAATCTATGTTTTCTCATATTGATATGAAAAAGTTCCTTAAACGAGTTTAGCTTCAATGTGTATGCTGCACCAGATTTGTTTAGCAACATCATTCTTTTCTGAAGATGTAGCAAAACTTTGTGACTAGGTTGCATTATTTTCTTGAATGCGTCTCTTGAGAGGAAAATAGCAAACTTTTTTATTGCCTTGGCGCTCAAGAAAATCTGAATCGTTCACTGTGCTACAGGTTACTTCGAAAACTTGTAAGCACCCTGTCTGCCAACATCACGACTAACATCATCAAGGATTACCCTTAAATACGTCAGATAAACAATGGTTTTTTTGAGCTTTAGAAGAAATGTTCGGACCTTTGCATATTACGCGGTCGTGCTCAATCCAAAAACTGTATTTTGTATGTGTTCTCAGTAAATCATTGAGTCGATCTATTCTTCAAAATGTGGTCCCTTTTAATTCACTTTCTGTTACATATTTTTCGTTTTGAAAGAGCATTTTAATTTGCATCTTTTGAAAAGATCTCTTTGTTAAATTTTTTATAAAATCAACTAATTGTTGAAATTAGAACCCTTGTCAAAAAGTCATTAGATTTCATGTTGAATAGCCTCTTTTACCTAATAGTATACTCTATTTGTTTGATATAATTTCCGGCAGTTTGTATACCATAAATAAAGAGAGTCTATTCATGTTCCAGAACTTAACGATCAAGCAGAAGATAGTGATCCCGCTGTCATTGATTATTGGATTGTTTATTGTGAGCTCTGTATTAAACGTTATGACAAGTTGGAAGCAATCTGAATTGCGTGAGACACTCAACGAACAGATCGTGCCGAACTTATTAACGATTGAGGATGCTTATCGCGATCTTTACCAAGCAACATCTGCAATCCAAGGTGTTGCACTTTCTGATACTCAAAACGATATTGATCATCACATCGGTGAATACAAAGACAACGCCTACAAAGCACTACCACGTATGGAACAAATGATTGAGCTATCACAAGCCGGTGTGATGCCTTCTACACATGGTAATGAAGTTCGAACGCTTGTCTCTTTGGGTGAAAAATGGTTAGCAAGTTATGAAGCGATGCTACGTTTACCTCAATCTCAATGGCGTGGTTACTACAATGAGCACAAACATAACTTTGAAGACCAATTTATCGAGGTTAGAGCGCAGCTTAACGTTGTAAAAGATGCAATAGAAGAAAAGCAAAGCCAGTTGAAGGGCGAAATATCAGCGGCTGCAACAAGAGCAGAACTCATTCTTGAGGCTGGCATTGTGATTGTTATTTTTGCCGCTATCGCGATGGCTTTTTTGTTGTTACAAACGGTTGTGAAGCCTATCAATGATATTAAAAATGCGATGACAGAAATTGCGTCCGGTGAAGGTGATCTAAGTCAACGAATCGATGTAAAAACACAAGACGAAATTGGCAATTTAGCAGACGCATTTAACCAGTTTGTGTCCAAAATTCAAATGACAGTCGCTCAGGTAATTGAAAGCTCAAATACCTTACGTAACGAAATGGCAAATCTTAGCTCGTTGACCACGACCATCGCGAACTCGACCGTTTCTCAGCAAAAAGATAGCGAGGCGGTAGCGGCGGCAGTGCATGAAATGCAAGTCACCAGCAGAAATGTAAGCGATAGCGCTAACGAAGCTGCGGTTGCGAGCCAAACAGCGAATGATGAACTTACCAATACCAATGTTATTTTGGATCAAACGGTTAGCTCAATTCGTAGCCTCGCAAGTGAAATCGAAAGCGCAAGCCACGTCATTAACACATTGGATCATGATGTGAGTAACATTGCGTCCGTACTGGATGTAATTCGTGGTATTGCCGAGCAAACAAACTTATTAGCGCTTAACGCAGCCATTGAAGCGGCTCGCGCTGGAGAGCAAGGGCGAGGCTTTGCTGTGGTAGCGGACGAGGTTCGTTCTTTAGCCAGTCGTACGCAACAGAGTACGGGAGAAATCCAAACCATGATTGAAAAGCTACAATCTGGTGCAGGACAAGCTGTAGAAGTGATGCGCGGTAGCCAAAATAGCAGTGATGAAACGATCAAGTCCGCTGGCCGAGCGAGTGAATCCCTTTCTGAAATCTTGAACGCGATTTCACGTATGAACGAGATGAATACACACATTGCAACGGCTGCGAGCCAGCAAAGTACAGTAAGTGACGAAGTAAATAGCAACGTACAAGGCATTGCAGACAGTAGCACTTCAATTGTGGAAATCGTAAACCAAGCGCAAGCTTCTTTAGCCATGTTGTCAGAGCAAACTCAACGTTTAGATCATCAGGTCAGTCAGTTCAAAGTATAAGCTTGAGAACAGCAATCTCACTGACGAAATAACCCGCTTCTTAGCGGGTTATTTTTTAGATAAGTGGCGAACCTGACTTGTGAAATTTCGACTATATTTACATTCCTTTCTCACTTTAGTTCGTATACCAGAGTGGGCAAATAACCCTAGACAGCGGTAACAAACTCTGTACAGCGTGATGATGCTTTTATCATCACTTTTGCTGCTTTTTAACCATTGCAATTGCACACAGGAAAATGTGATTTCCAACCCAAAATCTTCAAATTTGAGAACTTCATAACACCTTTACCATAAACGTTTTACGTAAGCGTATAGAACTGTAAATTTTGTTGTATGTACAACACTGGGTATTTATCATCCTAATTAATTTGTTCTGGATATACATCCGTTAGTCATTATTAAGTCATTCTAGAAGCTTTTAATAAGGAATCTTGAAGGCTTGTCGGTAGATAAGAGAGAAAAATTCATGAGACGTAAAACCACGCTATCTCTGCTGATTGCGTCGAGCCTTTTTGTGGTTGGATGTCAACCTAGCGAAGAAGGATCGAGCCAAGGTGGTGGTCCTGCGCCCACAACCGAAGTAGAAGTGTTAACAGTCCAGCCAACGCGCCAAGCATTGACAGTAGAGTTGCCGGGTCGTAGCCGAGCATTCAAAGAAGCGGAAGTTCGTCCGCAAGTCACTGGCATTATTTCGGAGCGAAATTTTGTTGAAGGTGGCCTTGTTGAACAAGGACAGTCGCTATATCAAATTGATGATTCATCATTTCAGGCGGATTTGCTGAGCGCTGAAGCGGAATTAATCCGTGCGCAAGCTGCGGCAGAGTCGACCTATGCCACGGTGAAGCGTTACAGAACCTTGATCACCAAAAAATCCATCAGCCAACAAGACTTGGATGAAGCAGAAGCGGCATACAAAGAAGCGAAAGCGCAGGTCCTAGTCGCAAAAGCCAAGATCAACACAGCAAAAATCAACTTAGATTATACGCAAGTCAAAGCTCCGATTAGCGGAGTGATCGGTAAATCGAGTGTGACAGCGGGTGCGTTGGTTACGGCTAACCAAGCTGCCAAATTAGCGACCATTCAGCAGCTTGACCCTATCAATGTTGATATTGTGCAATCATCCGCGCAACTGCTGCGTTTGAAAGCATCACTCTCCCAAGGCCATATGCAAGAAGATGACTCTGCGCAAGTTACATTGATGCTTGAAGATGGCAGCACTTACGAACACAAAGGCACAATGAAATTTACTGAGGTCAATGTGAACGAAAGTACGGGCAGCGTGACGCTTCGTGCCGAATTCCCAAACCCTGACGGTTTGTTGCTACCTGGAATGTTTGTTCGTGCGACGGTCATTACTGGTGTCGACCCTGATGCGATTCTAATACCACAAAATACGGTATCTCGTGATGCGACAGGTAAAGCGACAGTGATGACGGTTAATGGCGAGAACAAAGTGGAAGCGAAACCAGTGAAGACTGCTGAAGCGATCAATAGCCAATGGCGCATTATTGATGGTTTGAACGCGGGTGATAAAGTCATTACCGCCGGTTTACAAAAGGTAGGGCCAGGCAGTTCGGTAACTATCCAAAACGGTGAACAGGAGTAATCATGGCACGATTTTTTATCGATCGTCCGGTATTTGCTTGGGTTCTCGCGATTCTAACGATGTTGGCGGGGGTAATGTCATTATTCAATTTACCCGTCTCGCAATACCCAACGATTTCACCGACGACGATCACCATCAGTGCTCGCTATCCAGGTGCATCAGCAAAAACCGTTGAAGACTCGGTAACGCAGGTTATCGAGCAAAATATGACGGGATTAGATTACCTTCGCTACCTATCATCGAGCAGTGATGCATTTGGTAATGCGACAATTACCCTGACGTTTGATAGCGAAGCTGATCCTGATATCGCGCAAGTACAGGTGCAGAACAAACTGCAATTGGCATTGACTTCATTGCCGATGGAGGTACAAAACCAAGGTATTGTCGTCAATAAATCTAATACGGCATTTCTCATGGTTGTCGCAGTTTATTCTGAAGATCCTGACTTTACAGAAAACGATATCGGCGACTTTGTTGTAACGAATATTCAAGACCCGATAAGTCGTGTAACTGGCGTAGGACAAGTGCAGGCGTTTGGTGCGCAGTATGCGATGCGAGTTTGGCTGGATCCATTTAAGCTTACGCAATTCAACTTGACCGCGATCGACGTAGCAAATGCAATCAGTGAACAGAACGCGCAAGTTTCTTCAGGTCAACTGGGTGCGGCACCTGCGCAGGAAGGTCAGTTGTTGAATGCTACGATTTCTTCTGCAAGTCGTTTGAGCAGTGTAGAAGAGTTCCAAGACATCATTCTTAAGTCCGACGCCAGTGGTTCGAATGTTTATTTGAAAGATGTAGCTCGCGTTGAGCGTGGTGCAGAAAGTTATGATATTCGAGGCCAATATAATGGCTTCCCAGCATCGGGGTTAGGTATTTCATTAGGTACTGGCGCAAACGCGCTTGAGACAGCCAATGCGGTAAAAGAGCGCTTAGAACAACTGAGTGCAACGTTCCCAGAAGGGTTGCAGATTGCTTACCCATTTGAAACAACACCATTCGTCAAAGCCTCGATTCAAGAAGTGGTTAAAACGCTATTAGAAGCTATTCTTCTTGTGTTCTTAATCATGTACCTGTTCTTGCAGAACTTCCGTGCGACGATCATTCCAACGATCGCAGTGCCTGTCGTATTGCTCGGAACCTTCGCTATTTTGTACGCGACTGGATTTAGCGTAAACACATTAACCATGTTCGCGATGGTTCTGGCTATCGGTTTGCTGGTGGATGATGCCATCGTTGTGGTGGAAAACGTCGAGCGTGTGATGCATGAAGATGGTTTAGAGCCCAAAGAAGCGACCAAAAAATCGATGGGGCAGATCACTGGTGCCCTGATTGGTGTGGGGTTGACGCTTTCAGCGGTATTCGTCCCTATGGCGTTTATGTCTGGTTCTACCGGGGTTATTTACCGTCAGTTCTCGATAACTATTGTGGCGGCTATGACGCTTTCCGTTTTGGTTGCGATAATTCTGACTCCGGCATTGTGCGCTACGTTGCTGAAAAAAGGCGATGCTGAGCTTCTAGAGAAGAAAGGCTTCTTTGGCTGGTTTAACCGCAAGTTTGATGCGATGACAGCAGGCTATGAAACCGGCGTTGCCAAACTTCTAAAACGCACAGGTCGCATGTTGGTTGTATTTTTGGCAATGAGTGCAGGTGCTGGCTGGTTATTTATGAACCTTCCAACGTCATTTTTGCCAGATGAAGACCAAGGCACAGTATTCTCAATGGCTATTTTGCCGCCTAACTCAACACAAGAACAGACGGAAAAAACACTTGAGAAAATGCGTGACTTTTACCTAGTAGACGAAAAAGACAATGTAAAATCCGTCTTCTCTGTTGCGGGCTTTAGTTTCGCAGGTCAAGGCCAAAACATGGGGATGGCATTTATCGGCCTGAAAGATTGGTCTGAGCGTGAAGCGCCTGGCGCTGATGCGGCTTCCATTACGGGCCGAGCGATGGGGTACTTCTCTACCATTAAAGAAGCTTTGGTGTTTGCGTTCGCCCCTCCAGCGATTCAAGAGCTAGGTAACTCGACAGGTTTCGATTTCTATCTCCAAGACTCGTTGAATAAAGGGCACGATGCATTAGTTGCGGCTCAAGGGCAACTTCTGGGCATGGCAGCACAAAACCCGAAACTTGTCGGTGTTCGTCCAAACGGTCAGGCAGATGCGCCAATGTACAAAGTGAACATTGACCACGTCAAACTTCGTGCTTTGGATGTCAGTATCAATGACGTAAACCAAATCCTGTCAGCTGCATGGGGCGGGGCTTACATTAACGATTATATTGACCGCGGTCGTGTGAAGAAAGTGATGGTGCAAAGTGATGCGGAATACCGCATGCAGCCAAAAGACTTCGATTCATGGTACGTACGCAACGCTAAGGGAGAGATGGTGCCTTTCTCTGCTTTTGCGAGTGGCGAGTGGACATATGGTTCTCCTCTTTTGCAGCGCTTTGATGGTTTGCCAGCAATGAATATTCAAGGCGGTGCAGCTCCTGGTGTAAGTACTGGTGAAGCCATGGAAGAAATTGAAGCAATGGTAGAAAAGCTACCAGAAGGTTTCACGGTGAACTGGAATGGTATTTCGTATGAAGAGCGCCTTTCCGGAAACCAAGCGCCGATGCTATATGCGCTATCTATCCTCGTCGTATTCTTAGTTCTTGCCGCTTTGTATGAAAGTTGGTCAGTACCTTTCGCCGTGGTGTTAGTTGTTCCTCTTGGTGTGCTTGGTGCTGTGCTTGCGGTAATGACGCGCAGTATGGATAACGATGTGTTCTTCCAGGTGAGCTTATTAACTACGGTCGGCTTGGCAACCAAAAACGCCATTCTGATTGTTGAGTTTGCAAAGGACTACTATGAGAAAGGCGCTGGGCTTATCGAAGCAACCTTACATGCTGTTCGCGTTCGTCTGCGCCCAATTATCATGACATCGCTTGCTTTTGGTTTGGGTGTGGTACCACTTGCTATCAGTTCAGGTGTGGGATCGGCAGGTCAAAACGCAGTAGGTACCGGCGTACTTGGTGGCATGATCAGTGCCACGATATTGGGTATATTCTTCGTCCCAATCTTCTTTGTAGTGGTTGAGCGATTGTTTGATCGACGTGCGAGAAAAGAGTCGGAGGCAGAGTTGTCTGAGACCAGCACTAAACCCACTCAGCAAAGCGAGTAGGACTTGGTTGTTTTAACTGAGTTATACTAGTGATAATAAACACGATTAAAGGGCGCTTCGGCGCTCTTTATTTTATGTTTTCACTTGGTGGTTACCGTCTATGACGCGAGCCTGAAAGACGGCGTGTTGTGTGCAGTATCAGCACAGCCTTTTCGGCCGAATGAAAGCCTAAAGAAGAAAAACGACGATGAAAGATCAGAAAATTTCCCCAATTTCCGTTTTGGATCAAAGCCCTATGTTTGTCTGCGGTGTGATGCAGCGTATGTACCGCAATCGTGCCCAAGCCGAGCTGTCTCGGCAAAATTTGATGACACTAGAAATGGCAAGTGCACTGGCCGCTTTAGAAGAATTTCAACCTATGAGCCAGCAAGCGTTGGCTGATGCGGTTCGAACTGAGCGAAGTGTAGCAAAGCGGATGGTGGACAATCTGGAAAAGAGAGGGTTTGTTCAAGTTTCTAAAAGTAAATCGAATCAGCGCCTTAAAATGCTAAGCATGACAAAAGAGGGAGCAAATGCTTTAAAGCAAGTTCATCAAATCATGACGAATTTACAGAAAGAGTTTTTTTCTTGTTTGTCGGAATCTGAAGCGAGTGAATTTTTTCGTCTGGTAAGAAAGCTCACTTTTGCGAATCACGACCAGTAACTGACATCAATGCCGTTTAGCGTTTTTATTTTATCGCGGACCAATTATATTAAGCTGTAGAACTTAAGAAATAGGATGCCCAACGTACAGGTCACGGTAGAAAGCACCGTAGTGAGTGCGATGATATTTGCAGCTAACGTGGCATTGCCTCCCATGGAACGCGCCATGACATAGCTGGCAGCAGCGACTGGAGAGGCGTTCATAAAGAAAAGAATACCTAGCTCAATTCCTCGAAACCCTACTAAGTAAGCTCCCATGGTGATGATGACTGGCGCTACGATGAGCTTGTAACTGCTCGCAAACCAAGATGGACCTTTCTCTTTTCTCATCAAGCTAAAGTCAAGTGAGCCACCCGTACACAACAGCGCCAAAGGCAATGTCATTTTGGACAAGTAGTCTCCTGCGTCAATAACCACATTCGGTACTGGAATAGCGAGTAAATAAAAAGCCATTCCTAGAACAATGGAGATTATGAGCGGATTCCTAGTCAGTGTTCGGCCCATCATCTTTGCTGCTTGCGAGGCAGACGTTGCCCCCTTGGGCGATAAGCAAATTACCGCTTGGACGTTATAAATAAATGTGGTGACCGCGACATAGAGCGCTGCTAGCGCCACACCTTGAGAACCATACGCATTGGCAACGTAAGCGATACCAATAATACCTGTATTTGCTCGGAACCCACCTTGGATGAGAACGCCTTGGTCAGGCGATGCTTTGAACAGAAGTTTGACGGAAAGGTAGGTGAAAATGAAAAACGAAATACTAGCGATGACGCCGAAATTGACGAATCCACTTGCCGCGGAAAAGTCGTGTTCTGAAGCCACAATGCTGACAAATAACATCGCAGGCAAGGTAACTTGAAACACCAGCTTAGAGCCTACTTCGATAAAATTATCGTTGATTAGACCAAAGCGCTTAAAAAGAACGCCAAGTACCAACATCAAACAGATAGGTCCGGTTATCGACAAAGAGAATTGCAACTGATGTAAAACAGCTTCCATGTAAGTATCCGCAGCAAAAGAAAAAAGTGTTCCTGCTGCCTATTAAGCCACAAACCCGGAGGGTAGGACAGTAACGTAATGAAATTTTCTTCTGTTGTAGGTTCCGGAGTCATTTACACTCCAAGTTATGGACGAGGTCCCAATTTAACAAAGCGGTACTGGTCCTACGTGCGATATGTTGGTTAACTCGTTGTCGTGATGCATCCACATGCGTATTAGATGTGAGGGCTGGTCATCGTAGTTATGGATAGGAGTTCATCAATGAAAAGGAAACACAACAAAACTGTACTGTGTGCGTTTGTCTCTGGTTCGGTATTTGGTGCGGTTTTGGTCATTGCGATGTCTTTACCAATGTAATCCTCTTAATTCGCTGTTGGAACACTCACACTAATTCAGTACAAAACAGATTGAGTTCTGCGGTGTGTGCTGTTAGTTTAAAAAACATGAAAATACACGTTCGCCCTTCATTAACAACCTTCTCTTGGTGGCGCTCTAAATAGAGCGGCGCGGAATACTTACATTCTTAAGCTGCTGGATGGTAGCTAAGAGTGTTTGATCTTTTTATCTCCAGTAGCGATCTATTAAATACTTGGAGACAAATATGAATAGCCATAAAAATACATCTCAGCGTGAAATTATACTTACCGGAGATCGAGCAACAGGTCCATTACACCTCGGGCACTATATTGGTTCATTGCAACAACGAGTCAAATTGCAAACGGAGCACGAGCAAACGATCTTGGTCGCGGACATGCAAGGGTTGACGGATAACGCGCATAATCCATCAAAGGTATCCTCTAATATTCTCAATGTCGTTGCAGATTATTTGGCTGTTGGTATCAACCCCGCTCAAACTACGATCACGTTGCAATCTCAAATTCCAGCGTTAGCCGAGTTGACAATGTATTACAGTAATCTTGTTTCTATCGCACGATTAGAGCGAAACCCCACGGTTAAAAATGAGATTCAAAGTAAAGGCTTTGAACGCTCTATTCCCGCAGGCTTTTTAACGTATCCAATTTCTCAAGCTGCTGATATTACGGGGTTTCATGCGACGCTAGTACCAGTGGGTGATGACCAGCTGCCGATGTTAGAGCAAACTAATGAAATCGTGAGAAAAATAAACCATCTGGGTGGAAAAGAAGTTCTTAGAGAATGCCGTCCATTACTTAGCGATGCACCTCGTTTGCCGAGTACTGACGGTAAAAATAAGATGTCTAAAAGCATGGGGAACGCAATCAACTTAGGGGCCTCCGAAAAGGAGATTTCCGCGGCAGTGAAATCTATGTATACCGATCCCAATCATCTGAAAATTGAGGACCCAGGCCAAGTCGAAGGGAATATTGTATTCATCTACCTCGATGCTTTTCATCCTGATAAAAATTATGTCGAACAGCTAAAAGACCATTATCGACGAGGTGGGTTAGGTGATGGTTTGACCAAGAAAGTGTTAGAAGAATGCTTACAAGAGATTCTTCGCCCTATTCGAGAAAAGCGCGCTATGTATTTGAATGATAAAGCGCAGCTGATTGATATTTTAAAACAAGGTAGTGAGCGTTCTCGCGAGAAAACCGAAAAAGTGCTATTTGATGTGAAAGATGTATTTGGTTTAAATTTGTTCTGAATTAAAAGTAGAGAGTTGAACATAAGGCACGACGGCTGGTTAGCAACGTGCCTTTTTAAGTTCTCAGTCAGTCAAAGCGCATTGTTAAGAAGAAAAAAATTCACGACGAAAATCCGCGACTTCTTGTTGGTAATAGCTTTGCCATTCCGGTTCTGACAAATTTGAATGGCTAGAAGCTCTTTGCGTTCTTAGCTTGGACTCAAGTTGTTGTAATGCTTGTTGGTAATCTTTGACTTGTTTTTTTTGCTCTGTAATTTGCTGCTGACGAGCATGAATGTTTTTACTTTCTTCTTTCGTTAAGTAAGTTCGTTCAAGCTCTGCGATGATCGCCAAGCGATCTGGTAGGCTCATACTATTAGGAATCAGGGTGACCGCACGCTCATATTTTTCCTGGTCGCTTGTTAGCCCAATAGCATCTGCATGTTCTTGCCAGTCAATGGTGAGTTGTTCGAAAGTTCGCAAAAAGTTATCTGGGCTTTGAGTGTCCAGCTTTTGGGCTTCTAAGTTGAAATCGTACAGCGCGAACTCATCCGCGAAAACAACATCAGCCAATTCTCCCCAGATGCGTCTTGCTTCGTTCTTCAGCTGTGCAATACGCGACGCCAGTGATTGCTGCTCATCAAATAACAAATTTCCTACACTCTCTTGCCATTGGCTTCTGAGCTGAGGGTAGTTCGCCAAAAGCTGGAATCGAGCTGAAGATAAATGCGCCTCAAACAAGGCGACCTGCTCTTCACAACTACGGTTCAACATACACTCTTGCCAAAACGTCTCAAGTTCAGCGACAAGTTTCCTGCCTTTGAGTTGAGTTAATCGCTCAGTCGTTATTTGAACTGTGGAAGGGAGCTTAGTTGTTTGTGGTGAAGTATCCGTATCGGGCACGATGCTGCTTGTTTGTGGTGAGGTACTGGAGACACTCTGATTTTTTGTCTTAGGGGAAGGAGAGGAAGCGAGCTCTTTTTTTTGAACATCGTGATTGAAAGTTAAAAATATCATGCCCGCCATAATGGCGGACATGATTATCAAAGCGATTTTCTTCATGGCTTGATTGTTGCGCTTACTGGGAAATGGTCAGAAAGGTTGTAGTGTTTCCATAAACTCTCTGCGGTTGTGCGCGGCACGTCTACACGGTTGTCATTGAATGATTTCACCCCGTATTCACTACTCACCATAACATAGTCAAGGTATTCCACGTTTTCGCCACCTGATAACGCTTCACCTGCGAAGTTATTGATACGGGGATCAAAGGTTGACTCCGTGTAACCAGAGTACTGAGGCTCTATGGCGCTTAAGTTAGCGATCATTTGTTGGTAGTCACCAGGGAACTTTCTTTTGTTTACGTTAAAGTCGCCGCTGTATACCACAGTTTCGCTCGAAGGAATGTCAAGAGATTGGGCGAGTGCGCGGATTTGTTTGAACTGGCGCTGACGATACTCACGGGCGGTGTCTGTATCGAAAGATGCGGTATGGGTAGCAAACACATGGTAAGCCTGACCACCTTTAATTATTTCCGCATAATTTACGCCTTTATCGGCAAAGCAGTCTGTACCAGAGCAATCGGGAAAGACATATTGCGCTTCATTCACGATAGGGTAGCGACTAACTATGATTACGCCACCATCATGAATATTAACGCCTTCTTTATCTAACATCTTTGTTTGGTAAGGATATTCCTTGGCTAACTCACGTAAGAATGCTTCACGGCCGCTGGCAAACACCTCTTGCAGCGCCAAAACATCGTAACCTTTTACATGTTGAGGAATCAGTTCGTAACGATCTCCAATGTGCGATGCAATAGCCGTCAATGCCCAGATGTTATAAGTCATCAACTTAAGGTTTTGTTCTTCGTTGTCGACAGACTCCGCTACCTTGCTCGGCGTGATGGTGTAGTAAAGATCATCATATCGAGCGGTACTGTCTGACTTAAATGCCAGTTCGGTTTCTCTCGTACCAAAAGCGTTAGTGTTGGCACGATGAATGTTACGATCATCTTTGAGAGATAACTCGACATCGGCTGCGGACAAGCCGTATTCAATGGTCGAATTGTACCAATGGCCTCCCATTATTTGATTGAGTGTTATGCTTTCACCTTCGGGGCTAGAAACCACAGTTTCAAAACGGTAAGTTTGATTTGATTTCACGCCCTCCCAGCGGTTGAAGCTTAATACAGATTTAGTTTCCCACGGACCAAGTACCTGCACATGTTGTTGCCATTCTTCTCCGTATTGAAGCAAATCACTGCCTTCATGTTTTACTTGAATAGTTAACGGTTGCTCAGAGTTATTCGTTAGGTAAACGTCGGTATCTGCAATGCTGGGTAACGCTATCAAGCTACTTAATAAAAGGCTCCACTGCGAAAATTTCATCTTATTTTTCCATCATTTGAACTAGAGCAATCATTCTTGTTTATAAATGTTACTTGCACGTTAAATATGGATGACATCTAAGCCAGCGCTGAAAATTGTTATCAGAATGTGATCTTTATTCAATGGTGAGAATGGGGATATTGAGTGTGTGGCCGTTAAAGCGGTGGAAAATAGTACCAACAGTCAACGAATTGCATTCACTGCAATCAAGCTGTCATCTTTGCTCTATAAGTTGTGCGGCGTCATTCATCTAGCTATATGGCTAGAACTCAAATTGATAGATGGAGCACCATGGCTAGAGCAGTAAATCCAACCGATGAAACCATCATTAAATTGTTACAAGAGCAAGGTTTGATTAGAAGTGAAGCAGAAGCGCGTTTAAAGAAAGAGGTGTACCGCTTGCAACCTAATGAGATAGCAAAAGTAAAAAATTATGCCCAGCATTTTGGGATAAATGCGAAAGAAAAGCTCATCGATGAGATCTTGGATCTGCGCCGAGAAGCGCTCATGAAAAGATGTAGACACAATACGGAGCATGCGAGCCTATCTCTAAAATAGCATGTGATAAAACTATCAATTACTGGTCAAGATTTGACCTCTCAAGCCGATGTATATAAGAGCGTTCAATGATATCGAGCGCAAAAAACAGTGTGTTTTAGAGGTTAAGCTTTCACTTAAGTGAGAGGTTTGGAAAGGCTGCGGGGAGAAAGTGCATGCGTATTAAAGACTTAAGTGTCGTAAAGAAAATATCGGTTAGTTATTTAACCGTTTTTGCCGTGTTTGGTTTAGTGTCAGTAATGTTGGTGCAAGGTTTGTTAACACTGAATAAAGACATCTCAGTGCTAACAGATAAAAGTTTACCTTCTGTTGCGATTTTGAAAGGTATCCAAGTTGATATTACTAAAGTGCGTAAAGATGAGTTCTCTTTATTGCCAAACGCAAATCACCCCAAAATTGGTGAGTGGTTAAAAGGCCTCGACCAATGGCGTTCTGATGTGCAGGCTGGTATTGCAGAATACGAAAAGCTCGACCTTAATAAGCGTGAAACGCAGTCCTTTAGCGTTTTTAAAGAAACTTGGAATCAATACATCAAAGAAACGAAGACTTACAACGTATTGCTAAGCCAAGGCGATGCTGAAAGTGCAAATGATGTAATTTTATCAAGTTTCGATACCTACTCAAAAGCGTTGAGCAGCTTGGATGATACCCTCGCGTTGAACGATGAGTTGGTGAATTTGATTGGCGAAGAAGTACAAAGTGAAGCGGCATTTACACAATACAGCGCTGCTGTTGGTGCGCTTGTCGTCGCATTGGTCATGGTAATGTCTGCCATGTTGCTTTCTCGAGTCATCTGCGGGCCTGTTGATCGAGCACTGGAATTCGCTTCCAAAATCGCCAAGGGTCAATTGAATAATCAAATCGACGAAAGCGAATTGAGCAAAGACGAGTTAGGAACGCTGCTCAAAGAGCTTGTCGGTATGCAAACAAACTTACATTCGTTGGTTTCTGAGATTAATGACTCAACGATTCAGCTAACGGCAGCAGTAGAGGAAGTGAGTGCTATTTCTTCTCAGACCGCTTCTGGTATGCAAAATCAACAAATTGAACTTAGCTCGGTGGCTTCTGCGATGACAGAAATGCAAGCTGCTGTAAGTGAAGTGGCACAAAATACCGAAGTTGGCGCAACCTCTGCTTATTCGGCTGCGGAAGTGGCAAAGCAAGGAACGGTGACGTTACAACAAACTATCGCAGTAATTGAGCGTGTATCACATACGATCCAAGAATCAGATGAACTGGCACGTGAGCTTGAATCGAGCTCAAACAATATCAATGTGGTCGTAGATGTGATCCGCGGGATTGCCGAGCAAACAAACTTGTTAGCACTGAACGCCGCAATTGAAGCCGCTCGGGCTGGTGAACAAGGACGTGGGTTTGCTGTTGTGGCAGATGAGGTTCGTTTTCTGGCGCAACGCACTCAAGACTCCACTTCACAAATTGTGGAAATTGTTAATCAACTACAAGAGAGCAGCAGTAAAATAGGGCATTCAAGCCGTGATTGTCAGGAGGGTATTTCTCAGTGTGTTGAGCAAGTTAATGATGCTGATAGCCAGATAAAAGAAATTGAACATTCTGTCGATAACATAGCGCAAATGAGTACACAAATCGCAACGGCGTGCAGTGAGCAGAATTCTGTATCCGAAGAGCTGAATCGTAGCGTGGAGCATATTGATAGTGCTTCAACAGAGATGGCTGAGGGAGCTTCACAAACGGCTGTGGCTTGTCAGCAGATTAGTAGCCTAGCGCACAACTTGAAAACTCGAATGGGTTCATTCCAGCTCTAGTTGTTGTGTTTCAGCTTTATTCCTAACCTCATTGCTACAATAAATAAGCCGGACGAAATGTCCGGCTTATTTATTCTCTGTCTATATAAGTTCAGAGTATGCTCAACCTTGGGAGAATATGCTCGCTAGACTGGAATACCACTGTGAAACTTAAAATCTGTATCTGGCGTAGAAATTAAATCTGCCTCTATACGTCCAAAGTAGGCGATGCGCTCGCTGATATCTTTGCCTGCGATTTGCTCCGCTAATACAAGATAATCCTGGTAATGGCGTGCTTCTGAACGTAATAAAGAAATGTAGAACTTTGCGATATCGTCATCCATATGTGGTGCTAGTTTGGCAAAACGCTCACAAGATCGGGCTTCGATGTACGCACCAATGATGAGTTTATCGATCAGCGTTTCTGGCTCATGAGTCTTCATATGCGAAATCAGTCCTTTAGCATAGCGACTTGCTGGAATATTTTTATACTCAATTCCACGACTTTCCATGATCTCTAAAACTTGATAAAAGTGGTGTAACTCCTCTTTTATCAAAAGCACCATCTTATCGATCAAATCTTGGCTGTATGGTGAGTCGGACTTAGCCATGATTGACTTAGAAATATTGCTCTTGCCTTTTAAAGTTTCCAATGAGCCTACGTTACGGTAAGCAAAATCTTCGTAGGGCTTAAACCAGTCAAGTAAAGCATGTGAACTGGATTGGTCAACGGCATACTTGCGAATTAAAAACATGGCAGATTGGCCAGCTTTTAGTTCATCAAAAGCCGAGGTGTGCATATTGATGTAAAAGTGATATAAATGATTGATTTATATCACTTAAAAGTTTTTTAAGGAATTATGAGAAGTTTGGTGCACCAGAGTGGAATCTAAACTCTGAATCGTTAGAAGTAATTAACTCAGCTTCAACATTAGCGAAGTGTTCAATGCGCTCTGAAATATCTTTATCAGCAATTTGCTCTGCTAGTTCTAAGTAGTCTTGATAGTGCCTTGCTTCAGAGCGTAACAACGAGATGTAGAACTTTTGAATTGGTTCTTCAAGGAATGGGGCAAGTTTAGCAAAACGCTCACAAGATCGAGCTTCGATGAATGCACCAATAATTAGCTTGTCGATAAGAGCTGCTGGTTCAAAAGTGCGGATATGTTTAATCATCCCTTTTGCGTATCGACTGGCAGTAATAGGGCGGTATTCCAGTCCTTGCTTTTCAATGATTTCTAGAACTTGATAGAAGTGATGTAGCTCTTCTTTAATCAGTAGAACCATTTTATCGATCATATCCTGTCCGTAAGGGCAACTATCTTTTGGTTTGATAGATTTAGATATAATACTTTTTCCTTTAAGTGTTTCGAGGCTACCGATCCCTTTGTAAGCAAAGTGCTCATATGGCTCAACTAGCTGAGTAATAAGCTCTTTACCTTCATCGGTTAATACATAGCGTTTAAGAAGAAAAACAGCACTCTGAGAGGCTTTCAATTCGCATAGTAAATGATCCCGCAAAATCACGGATAGGTTTTCAGGTTTGCGAGCCTCTTCAATCCAAGAGTTTGGGGTAGGGCATTTCAAAAATGAATTGATTGGTTTTAACAGTTCTTGATACATCTTTCTTATTTTGTTGATACGAGCATTTAGCGTGATCTTATCACGTAAATTGGTCGTGCTGGGCTACTCAGATTTAAAAATGGTGTTAACCCCCAAAGTGAGCAAACGTCAAATTGAGTAAAAGTAGAGCGTGAGAAAAATCCGTCAACTACGGTGTTTTTGCGTTTAGAGAATATTATAGTGCTTGGAATATTGAACGAGACGGCGAGTTTTTCAAAAAAAATATCTTAGTGAATCCCTTTTTCTAAAAGGATTTGAGAGTGAAAAATCCTTAGTTGTCAAGAAAAAAATAAAATAATCCTTGCGTCTTAATATTAATTTTGATATGATATGAGAACGCTAAACGTTGTACGTAAGTTTTAGTGTTGAAATCGCTAAGTATTCCAAAGGAAGTGGAATAATTGATAGAGTCATCGAATGACACTTTAGCGTAAGTGAAAATTATTTTCGCTTTATATTGGCTTATCTACGGACATACACCTCCGTTGTTTGCCGCCAAATAGTACGAACGAAATGTTCGAATAAAACTTAGCAGCCCCGTTGATGAGGGTAGCTACACAAAATAACTGTAAGTGCCACTTGAAGAGGAGTGTTTGACGAAAGAACAGTGAATAAACGTTGTAGGCTATCAGATCAATCTTTTGTGATTGATGTGCCTTCGCTTTAAGCGATAGAGAAACATAAATAGGTGTCGTGTATTGCGATCACGCTCCTGACGTTTATTGATTTTCAGTGTGTTTTATCACTGAAAAATGCTGTGCTAATTCGTTAAAACGCCACTCATCTCAGGCTGTGTGTTTTGTGATTTGGTGACAAATTAACTTTGGAGGAAACGCTATGTCATTATTAACATCGATTCAAATTAAACCTACCTTGCACTCGTTCGTGTCTATCACTTACGAGGGGTTTTCATACCTGCAATTCCATCAACTTTCTTTTTATTTGTGGCGTTTTCCATAGCCAGCGTTCTGATTGTCCTAATTTAGAACGTTAATTAATTCAGAAACTTAAAACAATACGCTCTCTGGGCGGGGGTTCTTACACCCTAAAGAAAACAAATAATCAAATAGAAGGAAAATAATATGAAATATACAAAACTATATCGAGATCAGCTAGAAATGTTCAAAAGTAGCAAAAACGGTAGACAAGCACTGAAAAGTCTTTTTGGTAAACAAAATGTGAGCTTTCCGAAGTATGTTCAAGTTATCAGAGATTTAATTATTAGCGAGACAAAGGAAGATAGCTGTCAGGGAGGGGAGCATTTCAAATTATTAAGTCAAGAGCTGTATTGGCGTGAGAGTGGATCGCCAGTTATTTTTCTCGAAAGTCAGAAGCTAGTGAGTGACTTATACGCAGCAAAGTTCGATTTTGAAAAGGATTTTTCTGTTGCACCACCCTTTAAGTCCTTTGCTCTGAGCTTTCCTGAAAATACGTTGATTAATGGTGTTCCTTTGAAAAGTTGCCTTGTCACCATTATGACAAATAGAGAGTTTGTCAGGGTACACGGTGAGGAATATACGTCATTAAATCATTTTTTGTCTAAAGAGTATCAAAATGATGAGCTGGGGATTGCCGTTCACTATGAAAGCTCCTTTGGTGTGATTAATAGCAACTTTGCATACCTGTATAAGTTGGCGGAAACCTTGAAAAATAATGCTAAAAACCCCTTAGCTGACAACGGAACCGTGATGCTTGAAGCTCAAACTAAAATCGCTCTTGCATTATGTATGTACCACAGCGCTACCAATGGTGAAAAGTTGAAAGCTGGCTATCCATCAGCCTCAATCGAGTTACCCAAAGACAAATCTAAAGGGAGCTATAAGGCGGTAACTGTTCGTTCATTTGATAAAGAGCGTGATAGCACTGGCAGAACGGTTACGCACCGTGTACCTCACTTTAGAAACTTGAGAGCAGAATGTTTTTACAAGAAAGATGAGTACAAACACTTAAAGCGTGGTTCACGATGGACATTCGTTCGAGGCGTTGATGTGAACGACAGTATGAACACACTTATCTGTTAATAAATAATAAACTCGAAAATTACGCCTATAAGGTGCTGATTTACACCCTTGACAACATAAATTAAATAACAAAAAGGAAAATAATATGAAAAACAAATCTGTGGAAACAATGACTCAGCAAGAGATTTTTAATTGGTTAGTTGACGATAGAGCTTCTTTGTTTGAGGCTCTGAGAGCGTTTTTACAAACAGGTAAAACCATTACACGTTCTATTGTGTTTGGAATGCTTTACTTTCACCAGACCGACTTCACATATTTGACGTTGAAAAATCTTGACCTGTCAGATCTTGACCTTCAGTGGGTTAACTTTGAAGGGGCAACGATTGAAGATTGTAATTTTTGTTCATCAGATCTATCTAATGCTACTTTTCGCAATTGTCGTGTGAAAAATTGTAATTTTGATGATGCTCTTTTCATTAATACCTTTATGCTTTCGGGTAAGTTTGAAAACTGTAATTTTAGAGGTGTAAGCCTCATTTACGCACAGGAACTCCCAAAAGGTATTAAGAATAAAAACTATGAGGTTAATGCAGATGCCCCTGACTCCGAGCGTAGTGTTTGTGTTGGTTATGAGAGCGACTCAGACAATGATCTTGCTGTAAGGTGCTTAAGCATTCTATTGGATAGGTTTACTCGACAAGGTATAGGTTGTCGAGAGCCGTTACTTTTAGCCCAGATGGTGTATTCAGAGCTTAAAATCAGGGTCAACGGAGAAGTTAATAAGCAAGGATTTATGGCGTTTTTTGACCGTTATTATCCATACTGGTTGAAGAAAAAGTCCAAACTTAAAGAGTTGCCTACAGTAGCTTCCTTGGAAGCGTTAGGATTCACTTTCTGGGTAAATTAGAACAATAAGAAGGGGACAAACAGCAGCGGAGTCTGCACTAACTATAAGCGAGAAAAATAATGGTAAAACAGAATAACACAATAGAAAATAAGGCTATCACAAGGGCAATAGAAACGTGGTCAATCAACGAGATTTATGAACAGTGGAAGATTGCGGAGCGTATTGACGATAATGATTTAGAGTTGATAGAAAAAGCAGTCGGAGATTTAGTAGTATCGAACCAAATCAATGTACTTTTGGCTTTTCCCAACTATACAAGACTATGTGTGATAGAAACGCTTGATTGGTATGATCAGCTTTCGATGGATAATGTCTATTACATTGAGCAACAGCTTCATCTTGAGAGGGATGACTATCAAATAGACGATTCTGACTTTGAGGTGATGATGAGAAGGGTGAAACAACATTAAATCGAAACTTGTATGCAAAGAAGCCCGTGAAGGGCTTTTTGCGTTTTAAGGCACTTGTTTTTACAGCGATAGACGGGTCGAAGCACGAAGTTTTTGCTCTGGGCTTGTTTCTGCTGCTGGGACGGGATCAAAATCAATTTCGTTAAATAACGACTGCTTTACGTCCAATTCAGCGATTTTCTTTTCTAATTCACTTGCGGCTGGACCGTAGATTTTCACGGCTTTTTCTTGGCTGAATACCTCAATGCCTTTGCTTATATGGTTAAAACCGACAATCTCTTGGTTTCGCAAAGGGATCATAGTGCCATAAGTATCGGCTTGATCATTCAAAAAATCACGTAATTCTTGACGGTATTTAGGCACAAAATCAACAGTTTGGTCTAACTGGTTAGGGATGCGGTAATCTTGCTGATTTTCAAGTTTTAATTTATGCTCTGCTACTTTATCAGAGATGTATTTTTGTGCTTCTTTGGCTTGCTTACAGACACTCAATAACACTTTTTTCTTATCAGAGAAATTGCTTGCCCACCCTTCGATGTATCTGGCGTGTGCATTAAATGTCTCTAGTCCCTGCTCTAGACACAAAAACATAGTGCTAGTCTCAGCGATTAATTCTTCTTTCGAGTAGCCCAAAGTGCCAAAAGCGTTGCTCATATCTCGACCTAGAGCTTTTGAAGTAGAATGAGATAATTCGTGAAGCGCTAAAGCCAAAAATGCTTTATCAGATGAGCATTTTTTACGCAGTGGCAATACTATGATGTGTTCCTTGGGCGAATAATAAGCACGGTCCTCGTTTTTCTCAATCACAGGAACGCCCATTGCGTCAATGATCATTAGTGCTTGCTTCACAAAACGTTCATCCTTCATTTCTTGACTCATTTCCTGCTTCTCTAGCTCTTCTTGCTTTGCAAAATAGGGACGCTCATCAATGAATGATTGAGGTAGAAGGTGTTTGATTTTTTCGAGCGGAAAGACTTTGTAAGGCTTTAAACCTTTACGATGTTGATAGCCGTTGTCTCGCATTTCTTTGAAGCTCATACCGTGCGTTTCACGCTCGAACTGACTCTTACCTATTGCTTTACCGTCTTTTTTGAAGCTTTCGAGGTATTTCACCACAACAGAGTCTAGTTTTAATCCCTTCAATGGTTTATCGGGATCAAACGTATCGGATTTTGGTGGTAACTGGTCTTTGTG
The DNA here is from genome assembly GCF_033340295.1 of Vibrio sp. 1401. NCBI lineage: Bacteria > Pseudomonadati > Pseudomonadota > Gammaproteobacteria > Vibrionales > Vibrionaceae > Vibrio > Vibrio sp. 1401. The sequence continues at coordinate 36,032 of NZ_JAWOWF010000031.1, read as the reverse complement.
CTGTTCTAGTAGGTCAGCGGCTTGCTTGAACGTTGCGTAAATCGGTATTTTCGTTGCTTGTTCTTGTTGATCTTGAAGCAGCATTATAATGTTAATACCAGCGTATTGATCATTATGAAAATTGAGCGGCAAGGCATTGAGTGTTGAGCGGTAAAAACTCACATCAATATCACTGTTAGAGCTTGGTTTTTCACCCTTGGGTTTAGAAAAATAATCAAATAACCTATCAAGTATCAGATCTTGTTGGCTCTTTTTTTCGGTAGTGCGAGCCGCACTCAGTCTTGTTTGTTTCATAAGTAACTCCTTGTTTCTATGGGGTTACTTATGTCGTATCACGCCTCTGCATTTTTGAAAGTTTCAGCCGCTTGAGCGACTGTTTATTCCTGAAAAATAAAGGGTTTTATTTTTGATTTGCTGATAATTTCTGGTGTTAAAACTACCATTTCGTCAGTAGTTTTTGACTTATCACACAAGCTCAATGCACCATTTACAGTGCGACACGCAACGGTGTTTTCGTCAGATACTGCCAAAACCCAAGCTTCGTCTAACTCATCAAGATCTAAATCAAATGCCTCTTCTAGTTCAGCGATAGCAGTCTGCTTCGTTACTCTCTTCTGCTTAAATGTTGTAAAACATACTACATTCGTATGAGTGGCATTATCAGCTTCAAAAACAGCCGAATTAGCGGCAGTTTTTGTTTCGTGAGCCTCTGGCTCACTCTCTTGAATATTTTGGCTCTGAGTGGGTTTTGAACGTTGTTTTGGTGCTTTGGCTTCGTATTTACGCATCTTCGCCACAAAACCGTCATCGACACTTGTGATGTTAAACCTAGAAAATGGTCTTGGAATACCAGGCAAGTGACACAGCTCTTTTTCATACTCAAGAACGTGCTTTTCTTTAAGCTTCTCAAAAGAAACTGACAGTTTTTTGTTTAAATCGCCTTTAATACCCAAAATGTTTGAGATATAGCTCTTTGTGAAAAATGGAGCATCTAACCCTCTAAGAGATTGAACTATAAGGAAAATAGGGATTTGATTTTTCCTTTTGATAGCGACAAAGTCGCTTTTCTGGATGAATGTAAGTGAATGTTCACGCTCATTCATATAGTCGATAAACTCATCGTGAAGCTCAAATCGCAAAGTATTATCGGAGCGGTTGATGAATAGATTTTTAAAGATAGTGATAGGCTTATTATTGACAAAAAACTTTGCTTTCTTGAATCGCTCGATGAAGTTTTCAGTCTTTTCAATCAATTGACTGAGAGTAAAATTACCCTTAAGTTTTAACTGTTTGAATATTTTTGAGCCTTTATCCAAGCTTAAAATCACGCACTCGTCATTTTCGTAATTGCTGGGGTTGAGATAGTAGTTATGGTGTTCAACAAGTAACAAACTGAAAAGTAGGATCTCCACAAATGTGTCGCAGTAAAGTCCATCAAGATCATAACGCTGTTGTGATAGGTTATGAGTGATCACATCAATGTTTTGTTCAGCGTTATTTCTGAAAAAACCGACCTGAAGAAGTTCTGTTGGTAGGGCTAATGTTTGGTTAGAAAGAAAATCATAGTGGGATAATGGTCTAGTGCTCATTGAGTTACTCCTTGGTTAATTTAAACAAGAAGTCTTGACTCAATGGTTATCCGTGATACGTTGAAATTATGAACTGCTGCAATGCACCTATTGTATTGAATAAGAACCAAGTTGACGCTTGGTTTTTCTTGTTTTATCCCTATGTTTTATCGCAGATCGAGAAAACTTCAAGAGTTGAACAGCAAAAAAATCCAGAAATATTATTCTACTTTTTGAGCCATTGTGTAATCCAATTACACCTGTTCTAAAAATCTATCTTTAAGAAAAGGGTATATCTATTGGTGGAATGCTATGGAGTAGTAAAAAGAATGGTATGGAGTTTGGGTAGAATGCTATGGAGTTAGGCTTTTTCTATCTTTTGGCTTTTACTGGATAATTTCACCACCTTGACGGTTTGCCAAGGCGGTGAATAAATCAGGTTTAGGTTTGAGCTTCGTTTGACTTACCTAAGCCCTTCATCAGCACATCAAACATCAACCCAGCAAAGCCTTTTGCAACAGCCTCATTAGATAGTAGCTTCATTGCCATTTCGTTATGAACATCCATACTTTCAATAACCGCATTGCTGATTGACTCAGGGAATTGCCCCAGCATCGCTTGTTCTTTGCTGTTGCTGCGGAGCTGATCCATTACCACTTCATTTTCTGAGATTTTACCTGCAATGGTATTGGCGTAGTTGAGCATATCATTTTCAGATAATCCATCTTCAATGAACAAATCGTTCATTCTCTCGATGATCTCGTTGAGCAATTCCGTTTTTGGGTCTTTAGGTGCAGCACCAGAACCTTCTTTTGCCGCTGGTAGGTAAGGTTTAGGCTCTTCACCTATTTTATTACCTAGTTGCAAATCTGCTTCACGCTGCTCGTGCAAACGGTAATGGGTCATTACCACGTCAGACAGATCTACATCGTCTTCCGAGATATCCAACATAATAATGGTTTAGGCTGTGTGATGCAGGGTGCATATTTAATTAGATTCATTTGATTCAATTTTGTTTTATACTAGATTGCTTGGACGTCTTGGTTCGTAAATGGATGATATTTAATAATGAAAAAAACAATTTTAGCTACTTCAGTGATTGCACTTTTGGCAGGTTGTGGCTCAGATAGCTCCTCGCCGTCAACTCCTTCACCGTCTGGCTTTACGGTAACTGGCTTTGATGGATATCTTCAAAATGCGGTTGTTTACATTGATAAAGATGGTAGCAGTAGCTTTAGTGATTCCTCTGAATTTGTTGGTTTAACCGATGAATCAGGTACATTAACGCTCGATGCAATGCCTTCTGAACAGTTATCTTTGCAAATGCTTGTTAGCGGAGAGCCTGCACAACAAGTGCTTGCTGGAATGGACAGTAAATATGAAACGGTTTACACCACCGACTCAGATCGCCCTTCAATGCCACTAGATGCTGAATATTCACTTCATACTACGCAAGGTGCGGAGGTTATCTCGCCATTGACGGATCTTGTCGTGCTTGAGATGAAGGAAAGTGGAACTGATGTAGATACTGCAATTGCCGTTGTTCAGGGTGCACTTGGTCTAGATTCCGACTCTGATCTATATGTTGATTTCGTTGATAATGGAGATAAAAAGCTTCATAAAACAGCTCAAATTTTAGCTGACTCAAAAGCTGAAAGTCCAATTGCCTATGAATTAAATCCAATGGGGTTTGCAACAGACACAAAAATTGCTGTCGACCAAATTCCTGCTGATAATTTATCTGATCCGAATTATCGTATGATCGTAGACGGTGATACAGGTACGAATGACTCCATTCCAACAGGTTCAGATACTTACGTAAACCCTACCGTTTTTAATGCCGTTCAAGCGCAATTCGATGCGTTAGACCTGACATATGGTTACAGTGTAGGAACGCCGATTACTTTATTTGAAGCAGATTTAAGCGACCTATTCAAAGACTCGGATAACACGGGTAAATTAACGAATTATATCCATGTATCAAATACGGCATCTAATTACGTGGTCGTTGATAAATACAATGAGAAAACGGGTCTTGTCGCTTATGTGAATGATGGCAAATTACGAGTAGGAATGAACTCCTCAGATGAGATCAAAGGGTCGGGTGGTTATTTTGTAGTTGTACAGTATGAGGGTGAAGATTCAGATACCAATAAAGCGCAAGCTCTCTTTACATTCAAAGTCAAAATTGACGATTCTACCCCGCCTGTATTGATAACAAATGAACAAAACTTAGCTCAAGCAAAAGTGTACGATACCCCAATGGTAGCAGGTATCGACATTGCACCGATTGAGTTAGACCTTAATAGCATTTTTAATTCACACGGAAAGGACATCGGTTACTCATTAACCCAACATACGATAAATGGTTTCAACATATCTCTTGATGGTTCAATGCTAACAATTGATGGTTCTCCTACAGTTAGTGGTGCAAAAGATACATACACTATAGAAGTCGTTGGTAATTCAGGTAGTGCTGAAACTACGCTTTCTTTGAATTTGCCAGAAATTCTGGCTGTGCCAAATGATATTGCTGTAATGGAAAACCAAGTGCTTTATCGTGCTGTATTAAATTTACACGCTGATATTCGTAAATGTGAAGCAATCCAACTCATCAGCGGTGAAATTTATTCCATTCTTGGTGATAACAAATCAGATTGTCCAACAACTACACCTAACGAGATTAATGGTGACTTGATAGGTAATTACAGCATCAATAACGGACGCTTAATTGCTTTCAGTGGGAAAGTTCCCGCTGATAATGCAGAGCCTAGATATTTACTCTCTACCTTAACAGCGAGTGATTCAGATGATGGTGAAGTAACCCGTTACTTAGTGCAAAACGGTATTACCGCAACACCAGAAACCTACTCAGTCGAGTTTTATGATAAAGCGAACAATGTTGAGAAAGTTGTAAAAGACAATTCTGACAGTAGTTGGGCTGGAAACTCAGTTGCGAATTCAACTAATATCAATGGTGAGTATGTGTCAACTTACTTGATGGCTAATTCTGGTTCTTATCTTTATCTTCAAATTGACGATAACTCTCATATCTTTTGTAAAGATTTAGCGGGTCAGTATAGTCACTACGAACTTGGGATTATGACGGACAACGAGTTCCAATCGCTATCAAAACTACCAATCTATGATGTGTGTAACGATGATCCATCTAATCAGACAACGATTGATTTTGGCATTGATTCAGGTCTTGGTAATCAAAAATATGTCCACGTCTTACATCCACATAGCACTTCAAATGCACCTTATATTCAGCGTGAGTGGATTGAAACTAGAGATTAATTTGTAGTCGTTAGAAAATACTTAATAGCCTCTATCCTTTAGAGGCTATTTTCATTGAGTTTCTTCTGCATCGGCTGAATCACAAAGGTGTAATAACTACTCTGACACTTAATTAGGTTTTTGAAGAGACTTATATGAATGCTTATCGGTCAAGCCAACGTTATCTAAATCTTGTACCGTATTGTTTGTATTAGTCTTTAACTCATCGAAACACGCTGCACGTTCTTGACTCTGGTTTTGTAATGCCGTCTCTTTTTCTTCCGAAGAGTTGGTTTTACGAGGACTATCAAAGGTATTGGCTGAGTAAAATTGCCTCAATTCCTTCGGCTTTTTCTTCTCCAGTTCAGCACAAGTAAACCCAGCATCTAGGGCGTTAGCGTAACCTTGACGAGATAGGTTGTGCTTATCTCTTCTGAGTAGATAAGTGAGATCTTTTTGAACCTCAGCCACATCAGTTTTGCTTATGACCTGTTTGGTTAACGCTGTTTTTAGCTCATCTAAACTGAGCGGTGATTTTATCTCTTTCAGATCTGCATAACTGAGCTGATTCGGCGTGTCTGATTGAACAAAAAACAAGAGCTCTGGGTCGTTTTCATAAGCCGCTTTCATCATACGCTTCAAAAAATCTGGGCTTGAATTGGTCAGGGTTGCGGCTTTCCAGCCATTTTCTAATGAAACGTTGATTGACAACGTTAGATCATAGTTGTTAGTCGATGAACCAAACCTGATTTTGCTTCTGTCGCTCGATAAAACAATGTTGAAATTGTATGGACGAGCTGCAATGTTCTTTTTGCCAAAGTAAATCAGAATGTCGCCATTGACGTTGTTTCTTTGTTGTTTGTAATAGCGGTTGAGGTTCTCGATATGAAAATCCAGCATTTTACGTTGCTGCTTGAATGTCGCTCGTAACGATGGTGGTTTTTCTAATGTGTGAATGAAGTTAGGAAAACGCTTTTTGATCTTGCCTAGCGTCATAGAGCTAGAGATCTTACCACCAGAAATCGTTTCCCCTTTGTGATGGAACACTATTCCCTTTTTCTTGCCTGATTTGGCGTGTTTGAGTATCTCTACGGTGATTTCTTGTTCATCTAACTGCTCAATAAAATCAGCTTCATCGTTAGCTGACTTGTAGAGATTAAAAATGCGCTTTTTCACGGCTTCGAGCTTTTGGTTTACCTGTGTCTTTTCCGCTAGGTTTTGCTGAACTTGTTTATAAGAGGTGTGCTCCGCCATTTCAGCTTCATTTTGATAAGGCTCTTCCATTAGCAGATCATACGATTTACGTTTGATCTTGGTGAGTGGTGTGTCTTGCTCTTTCGCTGCGCTGAGGTTTTTCTGGTGTTTATAATCCGCTTCTAATTGACGGTTTTTCATTACCTTAGACATTGGATTGTTAGCTGGACGTATCTCATCAGAGATATTGTTACCCGTCAGTGTTAGGTTGTATTTACGTTCAATCTTTTCGCACGCTACACGCATTTTTCTTTTTGAGTTTTTGACACGCTGATACTCGCCAAGGCTGTTGTGCATTCCCCTTACAAAATGGAAGTGCAAACGGCCACTATCGGTTTGCGGATAGATAAGGTATGGGGTGTTTTCCATATCGTATAGGCTTGATAATAGCTCTACGCTGATTCTTGCCAGCTCATCTTGAGAAAATCGGGCGTTATCTTCATCCTCAAAGGAGATCATTTCGTGAGCATAAAGCTTGGACTGGCGCTTGTTGGTTGATTGGCTCTTGTTAAGCTTAACTTCTTCGATAAATCCATTCATAAAGCTTTGATATGCTTCTGGATCTGATATGTCGATAATCCCAAGGTTAGATAGGGCTTGAAGTAATCGAGGATTTTCAGGCGAGTTAAGGTACTCCTTGGCTACGGTGTTGTATCGAATAATATTTTTTAGCTGTTTAACTGTTTCCCCTTCGTGTAAAAGTTTCGCTATTGCCATTATTTACCTCCTTCAACGATAAAGGATTTAAGCACTTTACTTTTCAGTGAAGAGATCTGCATTGCCAGTTTTTTGAGTTGAGCGGTTTCTTGGGGAGTGATGGTTTTGCTGCTGTTAGCGAGCTTCGTTACTTGATTGAGATTGTTACCGCAGCGTTTTAACTCCGTCAGGATTTCTAGTAGGTAAACACTATCTTGAATGATGGTCTTAGGTGGTTCGATTCTCTTGCGATGCAAGAGCTTTTGAACCATTTCAAGCCACGTTCTGGCTTTAATCTGGGATTTAGCCAGTAGTAGGGCTGATTTTTCCTCTTCACTACAACGTATTACGATTTTTGTATTGCTGATCCTTTGCGTCATAACGTCCTCCTTGCTGAACAAATACAATGAGTTCTAAGACGATTAATAGAGCGCTGGGTAGGCTTTTCATCGAAGATCGCTGACTTAAATTAGCTGCAAAATATCGAATGAAATGAGATTTTTCAGGTGATTTTAGATAGTGATCAGCACTCCTTTTTAAAACGTTTTTTCTGTTTTAAAACAAGTGGTTTGGGGAACCCAAGCCTCAACTTGCCTCTTCTTTAATTGTCTTAAACTCTTATACTCAACAGAGCATATTTTTAGGCGATGTCAAATTGGGAGAATTGGGTCCCCTGTGGTCCCAGAGCTGGTAAGCCCTTGCCAAACCTGATTTTTGTGGTATTTCAAAGGTATGGCTAGGAGAAAAATAATGAGCAAAAAAGATCACGAAAAGAGACTGGAATCGACAGCGAAAAACGAATTACAAAAAACACAACAATTGGCTGAGTCTGACTTTGTAAAAGGTCAGTTGAAAGAGATGATGAATAACAAACTGCGAAAAGATATTGTTATTCGTGATGATTTGCTCAAGGCTGGAGCAGAGCCGTCCCAAAAACTGACGGATAGAATTGAAGGGCGACAGGAAGCACTTGATGAGTTGGTTGCAATCATCGATACGCATCAAACCCATCTTTTAAGCACTTATGATATTGCTAAAGCAGCGATTGCCGAGCTTCGAAAATACAACCCCAAAAGAGCCAACGAACTTGAAAACTCATTGGCTTTAAAGGTCACACAAAGCGGCTCACAGACGATTAAGAAAAAGCGCCTGTAATGTCGTTGCATCGGTACAATGTGGGAGGCTAATTGTCGCTTTCCCATATTTTTTTCATAAATGGTTCGGTTTGAACCTTTTCCTTCAAGCCCTTCATCATTAACAATTCCTCGGTAGCCGCTGAAGCTGGCCACTCCTCTTTCCAAGGTGTGCCTTGAGTACGGTATTCGTAGTTCTTTGTCTTGCGGGAGTAGCCTAGATACTCAAGGGTAGGGACTTTTTCATCAAACCCTTCTGTACTTAAACTATGTTCATCAACAACAATTCTAAAGCCAAGTTTGTGCATTTCCAAATTGTAGTTTTCGGGTGATAACACCAGCTCTCTAGCCTCACGGGATATCGAACCTTTAGATAAGGTTTCTAAAGAGGCTTTAATTTCATTTTCTTTTTCTTCTAGTTCTTCAATTTTTTCATATTCATCTTCTATCATAGATAGGGTAGCAAACGTTCTTTTTCCTGCTTGGCGTTGTTGTTCTAAGAACTCGTTTAGTTCGATTAGATACTCTCGACTTTTAATGAGTTCGCTTTCGATTTTGTGAAGTTGTTGTTGTAGTTCTTTGTTGGAAGTAAGAGTAGAGTACTTTCGTAGTGCGTATTTTCTTACCACCGTAGTCATATAGATATGAGTGATAAAGTAGGGAAATGTGGTCTTTCGGTTACAAGAACGATCTCTTTGCTTTGAGCTACAACGAACCACAGGGGCACTGTTTTTTGATTTTTGAATGGACATACCTCGGCCACAAACACCACATTTCATTAAACCAGATAGAGGCCACTTACGGTCAGGTTTTACATTCTCATATAGCCTATTTTTATGAATTGATTGGACTTCATAGAAAATAGCATCGTCAATCGCTGCTTCATAGATACGATTTCCTCGCCAAAATCCTCTAGTTATATCAGCCTGAATCCAGCGCATAACTGTAGATGGGTTAATTTTTTGGATTGCGGTGTCTGGGTATTTTTCTCGAAGAGCGACAACAATTCTTTGTTGGCCCATCCCGTTTCTATACCAATGGAACATATCTTTGATGGCTTGGTGTAAATGATTAAGGGTTCCGTCATCATTAATCCAAAAGGGTTTTCTGATACGGGGAACAATACCTTGCTCACGAGCCTGTTTTTCTCTGCGACTATAGCTAGCTTTTACTTTTTCAGATCGCCACTGCGATTCTGAAAATGCTTGTTGAATCTCTACAAGAAGTCGAACCTGCTTATTCATATCGTTCGCAGCTTCGGGAGGGTACTCCGCTTTATCTCGGACAGTAACTACAGTAATACCAGCTTCCCATAAGCGATCCATAAGATTACGTGCTTGTTTGAAGTTTTGACGAGTTAATCGTGAAAAATGTTCAACTAACACTAATGTGCCAGGTTGGATGATGCCTTCTTCGGCGGCTTGCAACAGTTTACCTAAAGAGCCTTTTTCTATGTGTTTGCCACTCCACGCCGACATTGCTTGGTCAACAAAACTATCTATGACAACTACATCAGGGTTTGCCCTCAACCAATCTTTTTGTGAATTGGTTTGTCTATCAATAGAGCTATTGCCTACTTGTCTATCACTACTAAATCTTTGATAAGTAACAGCATATCTTTTTTTGCTTTCAGTCATAGCTTGGTCCCTGATTAGAAATCAAACTAAGTATAACCAATCTGCACACCTATGCCTACAGCTCGCACAGTAGGTGGTCTAACAAAATGGTTTGAAGGTTCTCTGGTTTCTTTGCTTCCTCTACCCATTCATCAGGTGTACTGCATTGCAGAAATTGGTTAATGGGAGCAAGAAGATCTTGATAGGCGTCTAGATTCATCATTTTAGTTTTAGTACTTCACATTTTTACTGGGCATATCCGTTGTCTTGCGGATAGAAAAAAGGCTGCAATTGCAGCCTTTCTTGACCTGAAGTGAATGTTACCACTTTTTCTTCTCGCCGAAGAGTGCTTCCATGTCATTGTCACGCTCTTTGTCAGCAATCTGCTGCATTTCGGCATCGCTTTTATCTTGGCGCTTTTTATCTAAGTCACCCAACATCTCTTCAAGCTTTTGTTTCGCTTGAATAGAATAAGGATCGCTCTTAGTGCTCAAAGCATCGATACCTTTACGCAGCAGTTGAAGCGCGGTGCCTGGTTGGCCACGAGCGATAGAGTCGTTTGCTCTTTTGATGACATTTTCAATGTTGATGCGAATTTGCATCGTTTCCAAGCGCGCATTTTCGGTGACGTAAGTCTGGGTATCCAATCGGCCTTTGTTGTGCTCGTTACGGATAGTGTCGCGAAGTCGTTTAACCAGCTTAAGCATGACGATAGCTTGTTTATCACTACTCGGCATCTTGAAAGTGGTACTCTCGCCAGTAGGACCATTCTCTTTTAGCTGCGTAATCTGCTGCTTCATATTTTCGATACGTTGAGCAAGTTGCTTGTTCTTCGGGTCCAGCTCATGCATGCTCTCTAGCGCGTCAAGAATACGATTGTTTAGACACAGCAACAGCTCTTTACTAAAAGGGATATGGTGCGCATGACCAATCAACTCTTCAGTACCATCTATCAAGGCTACATATCGCGCTGATTCCTGCCTTTTTGCGGTTTCAACTTTAACCTTATATTGCAACATAATGTTATAGCCTAGGATTAACACCAGTAGGATGGCTACCAAAGCGATTATTAAACCAATATTCATATCTTTGCGTCTACTTTACTTTTCTGCGGCTAGCGTTAAAGAATACATGAATCTTATCTTACTCGGCACCTTATTTGTTTGATTATTTTGTCTCTCCCACGTTTTAGTTACTGATAGAAGTCACATCATAAAACTTCGGTCATTTATTGGCTCAACTTTGTGCATATTGTTTCTTTCTTGAAGATTATTAGTATGTGATTGAGGTATAAGTTAGAAATTGCTGTTCATTTCGATTTGAACGCGTTATAACTAATTATTATATCGCTCGCTTGAGTGGCCAATAAACTCTCTCATGAATAAGTAAGGGATTACGATGAAACTGCAGCAGCTGAAGTATATTGTTGAGGTTGTAAACCATAATCTGAATGTATCTGCAACGGCGGAAAGCTTATATACCTCTCAGCCAGGTATCAGTAAACAGGTTCGGTTGCTGGAAGATGAGTTAGGCATTCAGATTTTTGAACGTAGCGGTAAGCACTTAACGCAAGTGACGCCAGCTGGTGAAGAAATTGTACGTATCTCTCAAGAAATTCTCGCTCGTGTAGAAAGTATCAAAGCGGTGGCTGGAGAGCACACCCATCCAGAAATGGGGACGCTGAATATCACCACGACACATACGCAGGCTCGTTATGCACTGCCAGATGTCATCAAAGGTTTTACTTCTCGTTATCCAAAAGTGTCGTTACACATGCACCAAGGTACACCGTCACAAATGTCTGAGGCGATAGCTAAAGGCACAGCGAATTTTGCGATTGCGACAGAAGCGCTTCACTTATATCAAGATGCCATCATGCTGCCTTGTTATCACTGGAATCGTTCAATAGTTGTGCCTAAAGACCACCCACTAGCGAAGAAAGACAAAGTAACGATCAGTGATCTTGCCGCTTACCCATTAGTCACTTACGTGTTCGGTTTTACTGGCCGTTCAGAGCTGGATACAGCATTCAACCGCGAAGGTTTAACCCCGCGAGTGGTGTTCACTGCAACTGATGCAGACGTCATTAAAACTTACGTTCGTATGGGTATCGGTGTTGGTGTGATTGCGAGCATGGCAGTTGATGAAGAACAAGACAGCGATTTGGTTGCGATTGATGCAAGCCACTTGTTTGGCGCAAGCACAACGAGCATTGGCTTCCGTCGTGGTACCTTCCTTCGCTCTTACATGTTCGACTTTATGGAGCGTTTTGCACCGCACTTAACGCGTCCAGTGGTTGAGCAGGCGATTTCGTTGAAGTCTAATGCAGAAATCGAAGAGATGTTTAAAGACATCGAGCTTCCGGTCAGATAACACTTCATTGATGTTTCGATTCCCTCTACAATGCGCTCGTTGTAGGGGGAGCTATGAAAACGCAATTTCAATTTATTAATGACTGCTTAATCGAAAACCAATCTTTGTGGCGATTCGAGCCGTTTAAAAGCAGCATTCACGCATCATTGCCTTGGCAAGAGCAACATCCTCAGTTGTGCCAGTGGTTGGCGTCTCTTTCTCCCTCCCAAATTGAAGAATACAAAGCGGAACCGGAGCTTGCCTTAAAAGCACTTAGTCCGTTTTTGCCTGAACTTGAACAACTTTCAGAACTCACTCGCATAGAACCGCTAGCTTTAAAAGGCTTGGAACTCGCTCGTGGTTTAGATAACGGTATTCCGGGACGTAAGTTGGAGCAAATTAGCTCGATGGGTGAAGCTGCAATTCAACAACACTGTGGCGAAGAATGGCTAGAATGGTGCTCAGGTAAAGGTTACTTGGGGCGAATCCTGACAACGCAAACCGATCAGCCTGTAACCAGCTTTGAATACCAACAAGCACTGTGCGATTCGGGGCAACAAGCAGCCAATGAACATCATTGGAAGATGACGTTTATTCAAGGCGACGCGTTTGATAGCAAAGCGAAAGCCGTGTTTAAGCCAACGCAACACGCAGTAGCACTGCATGCATGCGGTGACCTTCACGTTCGTCTAATGCAGTACGGCAGTGAAAATGGGGTTGCTGCGATGACCATATCACCTTGTTGTTACCACTTGATTCAGTCGGAACAATACCAGCCGATGTCGGAATCGGGCAGGGCTTCTTCTCTCTCATTGTCTAAGCAAGAACTGCGTATCCCATTACAACAAACGGTGACAGGAGGAGAGCGCGTGCGTCGTCATCGTCAGCAGGAAATGATGTTTCGTCTTGGGTTTGATTTGATCACGCGACAAGCTTTGGGAATGGCAGAGTATCAGCCTGTGCCGAGTATCCGTAAGTCGCAATTAAGTGATGGTTTTGAATCTTTATGTCGCTGGGCAGCGGAGCAAAAAGGCATTGTTCTTCCTCAAGAAATCGATTTCTCTCATTTTGAAAAGTTAAGCGAACAACGCTTCTGGCAAATGGAGAGAATGAGCTTAGTGCAACTTGTTTTTCAACGTCCGTTGGAGGTCTGGCTCGCATTAGACAAAGTGCTTTATCTTGAAGAACGTGGTTACCGTGTTAGATTGTCAGAGTTTTGCCCTAAATCGGTCACGCCTAGAAATATTTTAATTTGTGCATATAAGATTTAGTTATTCTTTATAGCCAAACGCTCTATATGAAAAAGCCCACTTATGAGTGGGCTTTTGTAAACAAAACGTGACAAGTTATGTTTTATTTTGTCATTAATTAAACATAGCGATAGCTTGAGTTGGTTCAACGTATTCCAAGTCAAAGCTTTCTGCTACTTCTTTACACGTTACTTTTCCGTGAATAACGTTTAGACCTTCAAGGAAGCCTTTATCTTCTAGAAGTGCTTCGCGGTAGCCTTTATTTGCTAACTTCACGATGTATGGAAGTGTAGCGTTGTTGAGTGCAAATGTTGAAGTGCGAGCAACTGCGCCAGGCATATTTGCTACACAGTAGTGAACCACTTCATCAACGATGTAAGTTGGATCTGCGTGAGTTGTCGCGTGCGAAGTTTCGAAACAACCGCCTTGGTCAATTGCCACGTCAACCACTGCCGCACCAGGCTTCATCTTAGCAATGTGCTCTTTAGTGACCAGTTTAGGTGCTGCTGCGCCAGGAATTAGAACGGCACCGATAACAAGGTCCGCTTCTAGAACATGCTTCTCGATAGCGTCTTCAGTAGAATAAACCACTTTTGCGCGACCTTGGAATTCTTCGTCAAGCTTACGAAGTGTGTCTACGTTACGGTCTAGAATAGTGACGTCAGCGCGAAGGCCAACCGCCATACGAGCAGCGTTTGCACCAACAACGCCACCACCAACGATAACGACTTTTGCAGGTTCAACACCAGGTACGCCGCCTAGGAGCAGACCACGACCGCCGTGCGATTTTTCCAACGTTTGCGCACCAGCTTGGATAGACATCCGACCTGCCACTTCTGACATTGGTGCTAACAGTGGCAAACGACCCATATTATCTGTTACAGTCTCATAGGCTATACAGACAGCTTTGCTCTTGATTAGCTCATCAGTTTGTGGAAAATCTGGTGCTAGGTGTAAATAAGTAAATAAAATTTGCCCTTCGCGGAGCATTGCTCTCTCTACTGCTTGGGGTTCTTTTACTTTTACAATCATGTCTGCTTGCGCAAATACGTCAGCAGCATGAGGGAGAATGGATGCGCCGACAGCGATGTAATCATCGTCTGAAAAACCAATGCCGGCACCTGCATTGGTCTCAACTAAAACTTGGTGACCATGTGAGATGAGTTCTCTCACGCTAGCTGGGATCATACCAACACGATATTCGTGATTCTTGATTTCCGTAGGTACGCCAATGATCATCCTGTATCCTCTTTCTATAATGGTTGTATTAACTGTTAGTAGGGTGTTATTGTCGAATTAATAACTAGTATAGTTATAGATTTGTAAAATTTGGCACCAAATATTAAAAAGTTGTAGTATATTTTTTTGCAAGGAAGTAATAAGGTGGAATAAAAAATGGCAGACAACTATAAAAAGCCGTCCAAGGAACTAGACCGTATCGACCGCAACATTCTTAATGAGCTGCAGAAAGACGGTCGTATTTCAAACGTTGAGCTTTCAAAACGTGTGGGACTTTCTCCAACGCCATGTTTGGAGCGTGTACGTCGCTTAGAGCGTCAGGGTTATATCACAGGGTATACTGCATTATTGAATCCGCAGTTCCTGGATGCATCACTGTTAGTATTCGTTGAGATTACGCTAAACCGTGGTGCGCCGGATGTGTTTGAGCAGTTTAACTCAGCTGTTCAAAAGCTAGACGACATACAAGAGTGTCATCTTGTTTCAGGTGACTTTGACTATCTTCTTAAAACCCGTGTATCAGATATGGGTGCTTACCGCCGACTATTGGGCGATACGTTACTACGTCTACCTGGCGTAAATGACACTCGCACATACGTTGTTATGGAAGAAGTGAAACAATCTAACCAGCTTGTGATCAAAACTCGTTAATTTCTTGCAAAGAAAGCGGTATATGCTTCCGCTTTCGCCAGAGAGTAATTGGGTTTTTCTCCTTGATATGGTTAAATCAATTTACCGAGCGGCTTGATGCCGCTCGGAATGTTTTGCAATTTCCTATTTCATTTCCATATTCAAGTTGATTTATGTTCAAAGAGAACGCAAAGAAAGTCGAAACCATTATCAAAACCAGTGAAGAGCCCCAGTCTTCACGCTTAAATGGCTTCCAACGCTTAAAAGAGTGCTGCTTTATCGTTGGCGTTCTTAGCTCGGTATTGCTTGCGGTTGCACTATTTACCTTCAGTCCGGCCGATCCTTCTTGGTCCCAAACCGCATGGGGAGGGGATATCGATAATGCTGGTGGCCTTTTCGGCGCTTGGCTAGCCGATACTCTATTCTTCACATTTGGCTCTCTCGCTTACCCAATCCCTTTCTTGCTAGCGGCGGCTGCATGGGTGATTTGCCGTAAACGAGGAGAAGATGAGCCAATTGATTTCATGCTATGGGGTACAAGGCTGCTCGGTCTTGTCGTCCTTATTATGACCAGTTGCGGTCTTGCCGATATTAATTTTGATGACATTTGGTATTTTTCATCCGGAGGTGTGGTCGGGGATGTGTTGTCTAGCCTCGCTTTACCTACATTGAATGTACTCGGTACCACATTGGTACTGCTGTTCTTGTGGGGAGCGGGCTTTACGCTCTTCACTGGCATCTCATGGCTTAACATCGTGGAATGGCTTGGTGATCGTGCGTTAGCACTAATTGCCGCGCTTGCAAATAAGGCAAGAGGTTCAGAGCAGGAAGTTTTAGAACCTCAGCTTGATGAGTTTGTAGAAGATAAAGTCTCTACGCCTAAACATAATGTAGACCATGAAATTGATGATGAGCCGCTTCCTCATTTAACGGCGTACGATGTCGATGAACCGAAAGAGCCGGCGCCAGCGCATGAGTATCCTATTTATATGCCGCAAGCGAAACCTGATAAGCCTGCGGAACAGGCGATGGTAGAACCGACGCCACCACAACGCAAGGCTACGGTTAATGCTGCGCCAGTTTATTCTGAACCTGAGCCTCAAATACAACCTATCCATACGGTTAACACGGATAACGTTGATCCGCTCTTGGAACGCACCAAGCAACTGAATGTTACGATAGAAGAGCTTGAAGCAGCGGCGCAACAAGCAGATGACTGGGGAACTGAAGAACAGGCAGCCCCATCATTTGCAAACACTTACTCTTCCTATGTAGAGCCACATACAGCTACAGAAGAACCGATCAGTGTTGAACCAGATTATGCGGAGTACGAACAATTTGAAGCAGAGCAAGTACAGCAGCCAAGTATAGAGCATCCTGTACATGAAGAGCCTGCAATTGATTCTGCTGTATTAGGTAGCATCACGGCTCAAACAGAGTCGAGCCAACATATTGAGCCTACGATCTCTGACTTTGATGTGTTAGATGATGAAGACGAAGTGGAGTCTCAGCCTGCACAGCAAGTACAGCCAACAACGCCTCATCAGCAAGCAGCAACACCTTCAACAACATTTGAACCTGCACCTCAAAAAGTGGAAGTAGAAGAGATCCAAGACAACGACCAAGACGTTACAGCATTCCAAGATATGGTTTCCAATGCGCAAGCCAAAGTCGCTGCAACACAGAACCCATTTTTGGTACAGAAAGAAGAAAATTTGCCAGTTCCGGAAGAGCCACTCCCAACGCTCGAGTTGCTTTATCATCCAGAAAAACGTGAAAACTTTATCGACCGTGATGCGCTAGAGCAGGTCGCTCGATTGGTAGAGAGCAAACTCGCTGACTACAAAATCAAAGCCGATGTGGTTGGTATTTATCCTGGACCAGTGATCACTCGTTTTGAGCTTGATTTGGCGCCGGGGGTGAAAGTAAGTCGTATTTCTGGTCTTTCAACTGACTTAGCGCGTGCATTGTCTGCGATGGCGGTACGTGTTGTGGAAGTAATCCCTGGCAAGCCTTACATCGGTTTGGAACTGCCAAATATGAGTCGTCAGACGGTCTATTTATCTGATGTCATCAGTAGCCCTCAGTTTGAGCAAGCAACGTCACCAACAACGGTTGTGTTAGGTCAAGACATTGCGGGCGAAGCTGTGGTGGCAGATCTTGCGAAGATGCCTCACGTGTTAGTAGCAGGTACAACAGGTTCTGGTAAGTCGGTGGGTGTGAACGTGATGATTTTGAGCATGCTGTATAAAGCAGGTCCAGAAGATGTACGCTTCATCATGATTGACCCGAAAATGCTAGAGCTTTCTATTTATGAAGGTATCCCTCATCTTCTTTCTGAAGTTGTGACTGATATGAAAGACGCATCAAACGCTCTACGTTGGTGTGTGGGCGAGATGGAACGTCGTTACAAATTGATGTCGGCATTAGGTGTACGTAATGTGAAGGGCTTCAACGAAAAATTGAAGATGGCAGCAGAAGCGGGCCACCCAATCCATGACCCGTTCTGGCAGGAAGGCGACAGCATGGATACTGAACCGCCATTGCTAGAAAAGCTGCCTTACATCGTTGTTGTTGTTGACGAATTTGCTGACCTGATGATGGTGGTAGGTAAGAAAGTTGAAGAACTGATTGCTCGCTTGGCGCAAAAAGCGCGTGCGGCAGGTATTCACTTAATTCTTGCGACTCAGCGTCCATCGGTTGACGTTATTACCGGTCTAATTAAAGCGAACATCCCAACTCGTGTTGCGTTTACGGTATCGACTAAAACGGACTCTCGTACAATCCTAGATCAAGGCGGCGCAGAATCACTACTTGGTATGGGTGATATGTTGTATCTACCGCCGGGATCAAGTCATACAACTCGTGTTCACGGTGCATTTGCATCAGATGATGATGTTCATGCTGTTGTAAACAACTGGAAAGCGCGTGGTAAACCGAACTACATTGAAGAGATCATCAGTGGAGATCAAACTCCAGAAAGTCTATTGCCAGGTGAGCAAATGGAAGCGGATGAAGATGTAGACCCGCTCTTCGATCAAGTTGTTGAGCACGTGGTTCAATCACGTCGAGGTTCGGTTTCCGGTGTTCAGCGCCGATTTAAGATAGGTTACAACCGTGCCGCCCGTATTATAGAGCAGCTTGAAGCGCAGGGCATCGTAAGTGCTCCGGGTCATAACGGTAACCGTGAAGTACTGGCACCTGCGCCACCAAAAGATTAATGAACTTGTGTTACTCACCTCAGTCCAACTGAGGTGAGTGGTTCTAATAATAGGTATCTGAATGAAAAAACTATGTTCAGCGAAACTTTTCTCCGCGCTTGTTTTAAGCTTTTCCCTCTTCTCTACTGCACACGCAGCATCTCCTAAAGATGAATTAAACAAACGTCTTTCTATGAATGATGGCTTTAGTGCAGATTTCTCTCAGCAGGTTATCAGCCCTGAAGGCGAAACGGTTATGGAAGGAGAAGGTACGGTTGAAATTGCCCGCCCAAGCCTGTTCCGTTGGAGTACAACATTCCCTGATGAGAACCTATTGGTCTCTGACGGTAAGACATTGTGGTACTACAGCCCATTCATCGAGCAAGTGAGCATCTACTGGCAAGAGCAAGCAACAGAGCAAACGCCATTTGTTTTGCTAACGCGTAACCGAGCAAGTGATTGGAATAACTACAAAATATCTCAAAAAGGTGACCAGTTCACTCTCATTCCTACTGCAGTAGACTCCACACAAGGTCAATTCCAGATTAATATTGATGCCAAAGGTGTGGTGAAAGGCTTCAATGTGGTTGAGCAAGACGGCCAAAAAGGTTTGTTCACCTTTAACAACGTGAAGCTGGGTAAACCAAAAGCAGACAGATTCACATTCACAATTCCAAAAGGTGTGGAAGTGGATGACCAAAGGAATTAATTGGTAGTGAGTAATTACACATTAGATTTCTCGGGGGACGAAGATTTTCGTCCCCTTGCTGCTCGTATGAGACCGGAAACGATCGAGCAATATATTGGACAGCAGCACATTTTAGGCCCTGGTAAGCCACTGCGCCGTGCGCTAGAGGCGGGTCACATTCACTCTATGATCCTTTGGGGACCACCAGGTACAGGCAAAACGACATTAGCGGAAGTGGCTGCAAACTACGCCAATGCTGAAGTAGAGCGTGTGTCTGCCGTAACGTCTGGTGTGAAAGAAATCCGTGCTGCAATCGAGAAAGCACGTGAGAACAAAATGGCGGGTCGCCGCACCATCTTATTTGTGGATGAGGTGCATCGCTTCAACAAATCTCAACAAGACGCGTTTTTACCGCATATCGAAGATGGCACGGTTACCTTTATTGGTGCGACGACAGAAAACCCATCGTTTGAGTTAAACAACGCATTGCTGTCACGTGCACGTGTCTACAAGCTAACGTCTCTCGATAAAGATGAAATCTCACTGGCGCTGAATCAAGCGATCAGTGACAAAGAGCGTGGCTTGGGCAATACACCCGCACATTTCGCTGATAACGTATTAGACCGCCTAGCAGAACTGGTCAACGGTGATGCTCGCATGTCTCTCAATTATCTTGAGCTGCTCTACGACATGGCAGAAGACAATGCGCAAGGTGAAAAAGAGATCACGCTTAAGTTGCTGGCTGAAGTGGCAGGGGAGAAAGTCTCTCGCTTCGATAACAAAGGTGATATCTGGTATGACTTAATCTCTGCGGTCCACAAATCCATTCGTGGCTCTAACCCAGATGCGGCGCTTTACTGGGCTGCACGTATGATTGCTGCGGGTTGTGATCCTCTTTATATTGCCCGTCGATTACTTGCGATAGCATCGGAAGATGTCGGCAATGCGGACCCTAGAGCCATGCAAGTGGCACTCTCCGCGTGGGACTGTTTTACACGCGTTGGTCCAGCAGAAGGTGAACGTGCGATTGCTCAAGCTATTGTTTATCTCGCGTGCGCTCCAAAGAGTAATGCCGTTTACGTTGCTTGGAAACAAGCGCTAGCGGACGCTCATAACTTACCTGAATATGAAGTGCCGCATCACCTTCGAAATGCGCCAACCAGTTTGATGAAAGACATGGGTTATGGGGCTGAGTATCGTTATGCTCACGATGAGCCTGGTGCTTACGCAGCAGGTGAGCAATATTTGCCGCCTGAAATGGGCGATCGTAGGTACTATCAGCCGACAAATCGTGGTCTGGAGACCAAAATCGGCGAAAAGTTAGATTACTTGGCTACTTTAGACGCAAATAGCCCACAAAAGCGCTATGAAAAGTAGGCGTTTTTGGATACATTTGTTCAGTAAATTTTTTTAACGCGTACGCTTGGAAAGTGCGCGTGATTTCACAACAAAAAGCATAGGATTAACAATGCTGGATTCTAAATTACTTCGTACAGAGCTGGATGAAACAGCTGCTAAACTGGCGCGTCGTGGCTTTAAGCTAGACGTAGATACTATTCGTAAACTTGAAGAACAACGTAAGTCCATTCAAGTAGAAGTAGAAAATTTACAATCCACGCGTAACTCCATCTCCAAGCAAATCGGCCAAAAAATGGCGGCTGGCGACAAAGAAGGCGCAGAAGAGATCAAGAAACAAATCGGTACGCTAGGTAGCGATCTTGATGCGAAGAAAGTTGAACTTGAGCAAGTAATGGCTCAACTAGACGAGTTCACGCTTTCTGTACCAAACATCCCAGCAGACGAAGTACCAGATGGCAAAGATGAAAACGACAACGTTGAAATCTCTCGTTGGGGTGAGCCAAAGTCTTACGACTTCGAACTGAAAGATCACGTTGACCTAGGCGAAATGGGCGACGGTCTAGACTTCGCAAGTGCAGTTAAGATCACTGGCGCACGTTTCATCGTGATGAAAGGCCAATTTGCTCGTCTACACCGTGCAATCGCTCAGTTCATGCTGGATCTTCACACTGAAGAGCACGGCTACACAGAAATGTACGTACCTTACCTAGTAAACTCTGACAGCCTATTCGGTACTGGTCAGCTTCCTAAGTTTGGTAAAGATCTTTTCCACACTGAGCCGCTAGTAGAAAAAGTAAACGACGAAGAGCCACGTAAACTGTCTCTAATCCCTACTGCAGAAGTGCCTGTAACGAACCTAGTTCGTGACACGATTTCTGACGAAGCGGATCTACCAATAAAGATGACAGCTCACACGCCATGTTTCCGTTCAGAAGCGGGTTCTTACGGTCGTGACACTCGTGGTCTGATTCGTATGCACCAGTTCGACAAAGTTGAGCTAGTACAAATCACTAAGCCAGAAGATTCAATGAACGCACTAGAAGAGCTAACAGGTCACGCTGAGAAAGTTCTACAACTTCTTGAGCTTCCTTACCGTAAAGTGGTTCTATGTACAGGTGACATGGGCTTCGGCGCTCGTAAGACTTACGACCTAGAAGTTTGGGTTCCTGCTCAAGAAACTTACCGTGAAATCTCTTCATGTTCTAACATGTGGGACTTCCAAGCTCGTCGTATGCAAGCGCGTTTCCGTCGTAAAGGCGAGAAGAAACCTGAGCTTGTACACACGCTAAACGGTTCTGGTCTAGCTGTAGGTCGTACAATGGTTGCTATCCTAGAAAACAACCAAGAAGCAGACGGCCGCATTGCAATCCCTACAGTACTTCAGAAGTACATGGCGGGCGCAACGCACATCGGTTAATTCATTAACCACTAGAACACCAAAACCCAGCCTTAGTGCTGGGTTTTTTGTTATCTGCGTCGAGTGAAAATACGTTGTAATGTAATTAGCACACGCATTAGTGACGAGCTCGCCCAGAATCTGGCAGTAGGAGATAAATAATATTTTTCTAAGCGGTTTTTCACGTGACAAGCTAACGTCCTCATTTGTCTTTGTTGTTAAACGTTATGCCATTAAATCATCTTTTATTACGTGTTATTTTTGCGCTTACCTTGCTCGTTTTCGGTAGGGTTGTCGCAAGCGAACTTATCCCACCTCAATACTTAGATACTGAGCGAACAGACCGCTTTTTCGCGCGCGAAGTAGCGAAACCTTCCAAAGAAAATATGCAACTTCGTAACTCGCTCTATTGGGGCTATGAACTTGAATTGAGACGTGCGCCTGACAAAGAAAAATTGGTATCGAATTGCCAAGACTTAGCTAATGCAAGTTCAGAGGGTTTTACTGCGGCTAAAGCTTATGAATACGGTGCGTTTAAAGCGTATTTAACTCAGTGTCAAACATGGAGTGAGATGGCAAAGTTAGCCGCCTCCAAGCGCTCATTTATATCGAAATTTAAGTTAGACGATAACTTTCCTAATTTAGCCCCAAGTGCGCTTGCTTTTGTTATTTCTGACGAAAGTGCGGAGAAAGCAAAGGCACTATCAACGTGGGATGAAGCAGACCATATCCAGAGAACTCATGTCTCCAGTGAAGTGAGAGCAGAGTACTTCGACGCGACCGATGGTTTTCAAGTCATTACGATTGTAGCAAAAGGTGATTACAACGCTGACGGCATCGAGGATATCGTTATTGAGAAAGAGAATAGTGTACTCAGTGGCTCGTATTCATCTTCACACGGATATGTATTAACCCGTATGTCTGAGCAAGCGCTATTTATAGTGTTGGCAGAATGGTAATGAAACGATTGGCGGTCACTTGGGGTTTAAGTGTTGCTATGATGAGCACGTTTGCGGTTGCTAGCACCTTACCCAGAAAAGTCTTTGAATGTTCGGTAAACCAAACTATGAACTTTAGTATTTCGATAGAACACGTCAAAGGCGAGCTTACCTTTAATAAGTCCACTGTGAATCAAAGCCCAGTTTTACTGCGGATCAAACCTCAAGATTATCGTTTCAAACATTACCATCGAGCGTTGGTAGATGAGAAGTCACTGGAATTTAGTATTGGTGAGCGCGTCATATTAGTCAGTGAGTACTTTAACGAGGAGTTTGGTGAGGTAGAGAAGATACTCAGTGTTACTTTGAGAGAGCCTGAGCAAACGCAGTATTTTGAATGCGAGGAAGGGAGTATGAGTAACCTTGCATTGCTTTTCCATGAGAGCGCCGAATAATCGATTACAGAGTAATTATTACTAAAACGTAATAGTGTTTTCGAATTTACCCTAATTATCTTGTTATTTGTAATCGATATAATCATCCACCTTACCACGGTAAGTAGATTTTCTCATTCAAGTAACGAGGAGGGCTTATGGCCGTAGGGTGGGCAAACGACGATAGCGTCAGCCAACAAATTCAAAACACAATAGACGACGAGATTTTCCGTGTTCGTGGCAGTATCACAAAGGGTGAGAGCGCCCATTATTGCGATGAGTGTGGTGATGAGATTCCGGAAGCGCGTCGTCTTGCAATGAAAGGCGTTCGTCTGTGTATCGAATGTCAGTCAACAATCGAATTGGTATCTCAACGCCAAGCATTGTTCAATAGACGAGCGAGTAAAGACAGTCAACTCCGATAACTTTACTGCTCTAATAAATAACGAGACGGTTTGAGTCTCATACTCAAACCGTTTTCATGTTGAATTGAACTATGAAGCGAAGCAGTCTTTACGTTGCAACGCTGCATCAATCGCGTTAACTAGTTTCTCAATATCTTCCGGCTTGCTTATGAAGGGCGGCATCATATAAATCAGTTTACCAAATGGACGAATCCAAACTCCGTGTTCAACAAACAAGGCTTGGATGGCTTCCATATTCACAGGGCGATGCGTCTCCACTACGCCAATAGCACCCAACCAACGGGTGTTTTTCACCAAGTCGTATTCTTCAAGTTTTGGTAGTAACTCAGAAAACAACGCTTCGATTTGTTGGGTTTGCTGTTGCCAGTTACCTTGCTCAATCAATTCCAAACTTGCAGTGGCAACAGCACAGGCAAGTGGGTTACCCATAAACGTTGGGCCATGCATAAAACAACCTGCATCACCGCCACAAACGGTGTCTGCTACGTGTTTGCTCGCGAGGGTCGCAGAGAGGGTCATGTAGCCTCCAGTGAGTGCTTTCCCAACACACAGAATGTCTGGTTGAATATCTGCATGTTCGCAGGCAAACAATTTGCCGGTACGTCCAAAACCGGTAGCGATCTCATCTGCAATCAATAACAAGCCGTATTTGTCGCAAAGCTTACGCACGCCTTTGAGAAATTCTGGATGGTAGATACGCATGCCGCCTGCGCCTTGAACGATAGGCTCTAGGATCACCGCAGCAAGTTCTTTATGGTGAGTCTCAATCTTGTGCTCGAAGTCGGTAAGGTCTTCTGGCTTCCATTCATCCCAATAACCACAGGTTGGTGACTCCGCAAAGATATGCTCAGGCAAAAAGCCTTTGTAGAGAGAGTGCATTGAGTTATCAGGATCGGTAACCGACATGGCTGCAAAGGTGTCACCGTGATAACCGTGGCGCAAAGTCAGAAACTTCGGTCGGCGTTCGCCCTTCGCATGCCAATATTGCAGAGCCATTTTTAAGCTAACTTCTACGGCAACGGAACCTGAATCGGCAAGGAATACATGCTCAAGGTTATTTGGTGCGAGGGACAGCAACTTCTTACACAAACTAATTGCAGGCTGGTGGGTAATCCCGCCAAACATGACATGTGACACTTGATCGATTTGCTGGTGCGCCGCTTGATTTAGGTGGGGATGGTTATAGCCGTGGATAGTCGACCACCAAGAAGACATGCCATCGACAAGCTCTGCCCCATCTTCCAATTTAATGTGTACACCATTTGCTGAGGCCACTGGGTAGCAGGTCAGAGGTGTCAACGTTGAAGTGTAAGGATGCCAGATGTGATGGCGGTCGAAGGCGAGATCCATGTTCTATTCCAATAGCTGTTGAGATTAAAAAACAAACCAATGTAAACTTTATTGTTTCTTGTTGTGTTGACAGTTTATCGAGACTAAGTAGACTGTCAACACAACAAAAAAGTGATTAAAGGAATACACGTGGAAGTTCGTCATAACTGGACGCATGCTGAAGTGCGCGATCTCATGGAAAAGCCATTCATGGATCTCCTATTTGAAGCGCAGCTTGTTCATCGTCAATACCAACAAACTAACCATGTTCAAGTAAGCACGCTTCTGTCGATTAAGACGGGTGCTTGTCCAGAAGATTGTAAGTACTGTCCTCAGAGCGCTCGTTACACCACAGACATCGAAAAAGAGCGTCTGATGGAAGTCGAACGTGTACTCGACGCTGCTCAAAAAGCGAAAAATGCAGGTTCGACGCGATTCTGCATGGGCGCAGCGTGGAAGAACCCGAAAGAGCGCGACATGCCGCATTTGACCGATATGATCAAAGGCGTAAAAGACATGGGTTTGGAAACGTGTATGACGTTAGGTATGTTAACGCCAGAGCAGGCGAAGCAGCTGGCAAACGCGGGTCTGGATTACTATAACCACAACCTAGATACGTCGCCTGAGTTCTACGGCAACATCATTACCACTCGTACTTACCAAGACCGTTTGGATACGCTGTCTCACGTTCGTGATGCTGGTATGAAGATTTGTTCTGGCGGTATCATCGGCATGGGTGAAAGTGCCAACGATCGTGCAGGTTTGCTGGTTGAATTGGCGAATCTTCCTACACACCCTGAGAGCGTACCAATCAATATGCTGGTAAAAGTGAAGGGCACACCGCTGGAGACTGTGGACGATGTTGAGCCATTTGACTTTATCCGTCTGATTGCGATCGCACGAATCATGATGCCTCAATCGGCTGTGCGTTTGTCTGCTGGTCGCGAAAACATGAACGAACAGATGCAAGCGCTGTGTTTTATGGCAGGTGCAAACTCAGTATTCTACGGCTGCAAACTTCTAACGACCCCAAACCCTTCTGAAGACAAAGACATGATGCTGTTTAAGAAGCTGGGTATTAACAGCCAAGAAGTGTCTCAAAAACCTGATGAAATCGAAGAAAACGAATTGCTGGATCGCGTGGTAGAGCGCGTTGCTGCACGTCCAACTAAAGACGATCTTTTCTACGATGCCAGCGTTTAAATCTCGAATCGAATCTGCTCTTTCTGCTCGTAAAGCGCAAGGGTTGAATCGTTCAATGAATGTGGTATTTGCCGGAAACCAATCGATTTTAGAACATGATGGCAGACGCTACATCAACTTCTCAAGCAACGATTATTTAGGCTTAGCCAATGATCAAGCGCTTGTACGTGCTTGGCAGCAAGGTCTGAGCGTTTATGGCAGTGGCAGTGGGGCATCACCCATGGTGACTGGCTTCAGTGCTGCGCACTGCAACTTAGAAGCGGCGTTAACTGAATGGCTGGGCTTCGAGAGGGCGGTATTATTTGGTTCTGGTTTCAGTGCTAATCAAGCGTTGCTTTTTACCCTGCTAGAAAAATCAGACGTATTGATTCAAGACCGATTAAACCACGCATCTTTGATGGAAGCAGGGGCACTGTCAACGGCGAAAATGAAGCGTTTTAAGCACAACGACATTAAGCATTTAGAAACGCTGTTTACTAATGAAGGCAATCATCTGGTCGTGACTGAAGGTGTCTTCAGCATGGACGGCGATTGCGCGCCGTTGAAAGACATTGCGGAAGTAGCTCGCTTACGTAAAGCATGGTTAGCAGTGGATGACGCTCACGGTATTGGCGTGCTCGGCGAATCGGGTGGAGGCTCTTGTGAACTTGCTAATGTCAAACCAGAGATTTTAGTCGTGACCTTCGGTAAAGCGTTTGGCATGTCCGGTGCGGCGATTTTGTGTGACCAAGCAACGGGTGACTTTTTGACCCAGTTTGCTCGTCACCATGTGTATTCAACAGCAATGCCACCTGCGCAGGCCTACGCGTTGACACATGCGGTTTCTATGATTCAAGAGCAGTCTTGGCGACGCGAAAAGCTGGCGGAGCTAAATGAGGTTTATCAAACGAATCTAAGCGATCTGGATGGCTTTGTTGAAACAGATACCCCGATCAAGCCATTTGTGATTGGCGAATCAGAACTTGCTTTGCAGGTTGCGAACGCTTGTCGACAAAATGGCATATGGGTCACCGCGATTCGTCCACCAACCGTTCCGAAAGGTACCTCACGCCTTCGTATCACGCTCACTGCGAACCATAGTACAGAACAAGTTAAAACGCTTTCAATCGCATTGAAACAAGCATTAGGAGCGCTGTAATGGATAATGCAACTACCGCATTAGCGCAAACGCTCGCGTTAGAGAGTTTCCATCAAGATAAAGACGCGATTGCCTCTTCGTTTGGTAAAGCAGCAGAAACATACGATAAACATGCGGCTTTTCAACGTGATGTCGGGCATCAGCTGCTTGATAAACTTCCTGAAAACTTGACGGGAAAACGTGTATTGGATTTAGGTTGTGGCACGGGTTATTTCTCCCAACTACTTCAACAACGTGGTGCGGAAGTAGTCTGCGGCGATATCTCTCAAGCCATGTTAGATAAAGCAGAGCAGCGTTGTGGTGCAGTACGAATGCATTACCAAGTTGCTGATGCTGAAAACTTACCATTTGACGATGATAGCTTCGATTACGTGTTTTCAAGTTTAGCGCTGCAATGGTGTACAGATTTAAGTTACCCACTAAAAGAAGTGCGCCGCGTGCTAAAAAATGGTGGGAAAGCGTGGTTCTCTACACTGGTTGATGGATCACTGTATGAGCTGCGTGCATCATGGGAAAAAATTGATGCATATCAACACGTCAATAACTTTCTAACGCTCAATCAGGTAAAAATTGCGTTAGCGCAATCTCGATGTGACAGCCATCAACTAGACTTGACCACCATCACAGTTTGGTATGACTCTGCATTTTCAGTTATGCGTGACCTCAAAGGTATAGGTGCAAATCACGTAAGCGGGCGCTCACACGGTTTAACTAGTCGCGAGACTTTGTTAAAAGTTGAGCATGCGTACCAAGCGTTTAAAAACGATCAAGGTCTTCTACCTGCAAGTTATCAGGTTTGTTTTGGAGTAATACATCTATGATTGATGCTTTTTTTATTGCTGGTACGGATACTGATGTTGGAAAGACGGTAGCGTCTAAAGCCATTTTGCAAGCGATCGCTGCAAAAGGACTAAACACTATTGGTTATAAGCCAGTGGCAGCAGGGAGTGACAAGACTGAAGCCGGATGGCGTAACTCTGATGCTTTACACTTACAAGACGCCGCAACACTCGATGTGGCCTATGATGATGTGAACCCATACGCTTTAGAGTTGCCTGCTTCTCCCCACATTGCAGCGAAGCATGAACATGTCGAAATAAGTTACGATGTTCTGAGTCAAAAACTGGCTCAACATAAGCAGCAAGCCGATGTTGTTCTCGTTGAAGGTGCTGGAGGCTGGCGTGTGCCAGTATCCGATACGGACTGTTTATCTACATGGGTAAAAGAAGAGCAGTTACCTGTTGTACTGGTGGTTGGCATTAAATTAGGCTGTTTGAGCCACGCTTTACTCACAGCGGAGAGTATTAAAGCGGATGGTTTGAATCTTGTTGGCTGGGTGGCAAACCGCGTCAACCCTGGCACAGAGCACTACGCTGACATTATCGAGATGCTAGAAGCACGTATCGATGCACCTAAGCTTGGGGAAATTCCATATATTCCAAGTGCTAAACGCAAAGAGCTAGGCAAGTACATTAATGTAGAGCCGTTGCTAAACACTGACTAATGGTGTTTAGGATAAAAGACTAAAAACCCAAAGGGCTGCGCAATGCAGCCCTTTCTTGTTGGTGTAACCTAAAAAGTCAGATTACTTATCTTGGCTGAGCCCCATCAATGCTTGTTGTGTTTCTGCAACACGCTGAGACATATGATGATCGGTTGAAATACCAAGTTGTTGCTTTGCCTCGTCCTCTGAGATGCCTAGGTGACAACGTAGTAAATCAATAGCCATTTGATAGTCGTTAGTTTCTACCATGGTTTTTCCCTCAATACATGGAGTTTTTGAACTCACCCAATGCACTTTTTGCAATGTACTTAGAGTGGCTCTGTTTTGTTCATCTCATTCGAATTTAGCATGTCCATGTGGCCGCACAATAAGACCAAAGTCTATAGCAGAGCTAACGTACTGTTTTTGGTCTATTAAAAAATTTCTAGCTAAGTTGCTAAGAGGTGATAGATTTAACACCAAGATCATCTATCAATAGATGATGAGTAGCTCAGAGCTTATTTCATCATTTTGATAAATGTATATGAACGGAGGTTCCAGCTCCTACCAAAGCATGTTTTGAAATCGCTTGAATCAAATATTTCAGTCCCGAAAACAAATGTTGCAATTTATTGCTTAACCTTGTTTTTATCGCGGATAGACTATATCTATAACGCACGGAACATGAAAATCAACGGAATTGGCTTTTATAGCGATTACCATTTGTTCCTTATAACAATCCGTTTTAAAAAAACGATAAGCTTCCTCGGAGAAAAGTAATGAAGCGAATTATGTTATTCCTAGCAACTAACCTAGCTGTCGTGCTAGTGCTTAGTGTTGTTCTGAATATTGTTTACGCTGTAACTGGAATGCAACCAGGCAGTCTGTCAGGTTTACTTGTAATGGCTGCTGTATTTGGTTTTGGTGGCGCATTTATTTCGTTGATGATGTCAAAGGGTATGGCGCTACGCTCGGTTGGTGGTATGGTCATTGAAAGCCCGCGCAACGAAACGGAGCATTGGTTAGTCGAAACTGTGGGTCGTCAAGCTCAACAAGTGGGTATTGGTATGCCAACGGTGGCTATTTATGATTCACCAGATATCAATGCATTTGCGACTGGTGCAAAACGAGATGACTCTCTTGTCGCAGTTTCTACTGGTCTTTTACACAATATGACTCGTGATGAGGCAGAGGCAGTACTTGCACACGAAGTGAGCCATATTGCAAATGGTGATATGGTCACGATGACGTTGATGCAAGGTGTCGTGAACACGTTTGTTATCTTCCTATCACGCTTTATTGCCAATATCGTGGCGTCGAACGATGATGAAGAAGGCCAAGGTACAAATATGATGGTTTACTTTGGCGTATCCATGGTGCTTGAACTGGTATTTGGTTTCCTAGCTAGCTTCTTGACTATGTGGTACAGCCGTCATCGCGAATTCCACGCGGACGCAGGTGCAGCGCGCCTCGTTGGCAAAGAAAAAATGATTGCGGCTCTAGAGCGTTTGAAGGTGAGTCATGAATCTCAACTGGATGGCACCATGATGGCATTTGGTATCAACGGCAAGCAGTCGCTGACTGAGCTACTAATGAGCCACCCTCCGCTAGATAAACGTATTGCAGCGTTGCGAGGCCAGCAATACTAATTGTTCCTACTTAAATAATTGTTAATCTGCTGAAAAGGCTTGGTTTTGACCAAGCCTTTTTTTTTCGCCGATTGATCGCGTGCGAACTTCATCACGTACTACTTACAGAAATAAAGTTATACAAAATTATTTTTGTACAACTTTGGTGGAATGAACTATCTTGTACATATAATAATTTTGTACAACTTAATGGGCGTGTAGGAGTAAAAAATGGACATACAGTCTGTTGGCAATATCTATCAAAAGCTCAACAAAGCGAACTTACATCTGCTTAAGGATATATATCACCAAGATGTAGTATTTGAGGACGCAGCGCATCGTTTAGAAGGATGGCCAGCACTTTCGGATTATTTCACCTCATTATATGCCAACGTCATCAGTTGTGATTTTGTAATCCATGAGCATCAACAAGTCGGAGATACAGGCTTCCTAACTTGGACAATGGACCTTCAGCATCCCAAACTTCAGAAGGGTGCGCCTATTCTCGTCAATGGTGTTTCGCACCTCAAATTTAGCGAAGGTCAGGTCATTTATCACCGAGACTATTTTGATCTCGGAGAGATGCTCTATGAGCATTTACCGTTACTTGGTTCAGTCGTTAAAACCATCAAGCAGAGGTTAGGACAATGAACAACACCATCTTAATCACAGGCGCCACCTCCGGAATAGGAAGACAGCTTGCCCTAGATTACGCGAACTCAGAATGGAATGTGATTGCTTGTGGTCGGAATCAAGATGTTCTTGCAGAACTGGAGGCAGTTTCCTCCAAAATTCATACATTGCAGTTTGATGTGACAAATTATGAGGAAACTCAGCAGGCGCTCTCTAATTTGCCCTTTACGCCAAACACATGGGTTTTTAACGCAGGCGATTGTGAGTACATGGATGAGGGAGTGGTCGACGCGAAACTCATGGCGCGTGTGATGAACGTAAATGTTGTCGGTGTTGCCAACTGCGTTGAAGGCTGCCAAGTGCATTTAGAGAGAGGGCACCGCATTGTTATTGTTGGCTCTATCGCATCAGAAGTGGCACTGCCTCGTGCTGAAGCTTACGGCGCATCCAAAGCGGCAGTCAGTTATTTTGCACGCACGCTCGCCGTCGACTTGAAAAAGAAAGGGATCAATGTGGTAACGGTGTTTCCTGGTTTTGTTGAAACGCCGTTGACTGACAAAAACGACTTCGAAATGCCAATGATCATTTCTACTCAGCAAGCGTCGGACTCTATCAGGAAGCAGTTAGCCGCCAACAAGACCTATATCTATTTCCCAGCGAGATTTACCAGTATTTTACGTTTTATCTCGTTACTTCCATACAGTTGGCAAGCTCGCCTAACTGCTAAACTCGTATCATAAGAAGGAATAAAAATGAAAACAGCAGGAAGAAAGAAGATAGCGATTGTGGGAACGGGAATCTCTGGCCTTACTTGTGGTTATTACTTGCATAAAGAACATGATGTAACGCTGTTTGAAGCGAACGATTACATCGGTGGCCATACTGCAACCGTTGATGTGAGCCTTGACGGTAAAGAATACGCGATAGATACTGGGTTCATCGTCTATAACGACCGTACGTACCCTAATTTCATTAAAATGATGAGCGAGATTGGCGTTGAAGGTCTGCCTACTCAAATGAGCTTCAGTGTCAGAAACGATGGGAACGGACTAGAGTACAACGGCCACACAGTGTCGACATTGTTTGCTCAAAAACGCAACTGGGCAAACCCCAAATTTTATCGATTTATCTTCGAGATACTTCGTTTCAATAAACTTGCCAAGCGCTTCGCTAGCGAGCAATCCTCGCACTCTCAGACGTTAGGTGAGTTCCTTGACGAACACAAATTCAGTGCTTTCTTTACCGATAACTACATTTTACCGATGGGTGCTGCGATTTGGTCGTCGACTTTAGCTGACATGCGCGCATTCCCTCTTATGTTCTTCTTACGTTTCTTCCTCAACCACGGTCTGCTAGATGTGACTAACCGACCGCAATGGTATGTGATTAAAGGTGGTTCACGTTCATACATTCCACCATTGACCAAAGGCTTTGCCGAGAATATTCGTCTTAATAGTCCTGTCGAAAAAGTGGTTCGCAACGAAAAAGGGGTTGGCGTTCAAGTTCGCGGAGAAACGCATTGGTTTGATGACGTTATCTTTGCTTGTCACAGTGATCAAGCAATGAGAATGCTAGAGGATATCAGCCCAATTGAGCAGGAAATCTTGGGGGATATGACATACCAAGCAAATGAAGTTGTTCTTCATACCGACTCTGCCGTATTACCAAAACGTAAGGCAGCATGGGCATCATGGAACTACCTATTGGAAGGCAGTGAAGAGGAACAGCAACGCCTCCCTTCGCTCACTTATAACATGAACATTCTTCAGCATATTCAATCAGAACATACGTTTTGTGTAACGTTGAACAGTACTGAGCAAATTAACTCAAATAAAGTCTTGCGTTCGTTCACTTATTATCATCCAGTATTCACCACTGAGTCTATTGCAGCGCAGCAGCGCAAAGATGAGATACAGGGCAAACAAAGTACCTGGTTCTGCGGCGCTTATTGGTACAACGGTTTTCATGAAGATGGCGTGCGTAGCGCGCTTGATGTTGTGAAAGAACTAGAAGAAAAGTACCGCGAACAAAATGTGGTTCCTTTCGAAAAAGGCGCAGCGTGATATGGATAGCCAAATGAACAGCCGATTGTTTATAGGCAACGTTCGTCACCGTCGATTCACGCCTGTGAATCATGAGTTGAACTACTCTTTATTTATGCCCGCCATCGATGTAGACGAGCTCGATGCTTTAGAGAAAAAAGTATGGGGTTTTGGTTCGCGTTGGTGGCATTGGGCTCGCTTCAAGCGCAGTGATTACATTGGTGAAGGTAGCGTCAAGGCGGCAGTGCACAGCAAAATTGAAGAACTGACAGGTGTTCGCTGTACCGGCAAGGTAATCGCAGTCTGTCACTTGCGTTATCTAGGACTTTATTTCAGTCCCGTTAATTTCTACTACGTTTATAACACGGAAGGAGAATGGAAGTATCTCCTCGCAGAGGTGAGTAACACTCCTTGGAATGAACGACATTACTACGTGGTGTCAGCAGATAAAGAAGAAGAAAAGTTTGGTTGGGAACAAGATAAAGCATTCCATGTTTCACCATTCAACCCGATTGACCAACTCTACCGCTGGAGAATTAAGCCTTTGACAGACAAGTTGAATATTCATCTTGAATGTCACAAAGGAGAGAAACACTTTGATGCCACCATGGTTATGAAAGCTAAGCCACTTTCAAGCAAAACCTTATTGAGGTGTTTGATCGTTACACCAATACAAACGGTAAAAGTAATGGTTGGTATTTATTGGCACGCATTAAAACTTTGGGTGAAAGGCGCACCTTTTTATTCTCATCCTAAATATTCAACGCATGAAGAAATAGAAGCCGATATTGAAAAAACAGACAAAAAAAATAAAAAGCACAAGGAGAATTCTGCATGTTAAATACTAGTTCTATGACATTGCCGCGTAAATTGACGACAACGCAAAAAGCGGCTCGCGGAGTTATTTTTCAATGTCTGCAAAAAATGGAAATCGGCTGCTTAACAGTTATTGAAAGTTTTAAGACGGAAACGACAGAGCGAAGCGAGCGTCTTAGTGCGCCAAATGGGGAGTACAGTGGTCAACCTGTTGTCGCTACTATAGAGGTAAAACATCCAGGCTTTTATTCACGGATCTTGCAGGGCGGCAGTATTGCTGCTGGTGAGGCTTATATGGATGGGTGGTGGGATAGCCCCGATTTAACCTCATTAATGAAGCTGATGGCCCTTAACATGCGTGCTCTAGATAAACTCGAAGAGCAAGGCAGTTGGTTGACTAAAATACTGTACAAGTTCAGCCATTGGTCAAACAGAAACTCTGAAGAGAACTCACGTAAAAATATCCATGCGCATTACGACTTGGGTAACAACCTATACGAAGCGTTCCTTGACACCAATATGCTGTACTCGTCGGCGCTTTACAATCATGCGGATGACTCTCTAGAGCAGGCTCAAATCAACAAAATGGATCGTCTATGTCAGCAACTTGAGCTGAAGCCCACTGATCATGTTGTTGAAATTGGCACTGGGTGGGGCGCTATGGCGATTTACATGGCAGAACAATACGGTTGTCAGGTCACCACAACAACGATATCTGAAGAGCAACACGCGTACGCGGAGCAAAAAATCAAAGAGCGTGGCTTAGAAGACAAAATCACTCTACTCAAAGAAGATTACCGAAACCTAACCGGAACTTATGACAAGCTCGTTTCTATTGAAATGATTGAAGCTGTGGGCAAACAATTCCTGCCTTCGTACATTAAGGTCTGTGAGTCTTTATTAAAGTCCGGTGGCGTGATGGCGATTCAAGCGATTACGATTGCCGATCAGCGTTACGATTACTACAGCAACAACGTCGACTTTATCCAAAAGTACATTTTCCCGGGTGGTTTTTTGCCGTCGGTAACCTCACTAACCCAAGCCACAACAAAATACAGTGACTTAGTGACGCGAGACTTGTTCGATATTGGTTTGGACTACGCCAAGACGCTGAACGAATGGCACTTACGTTTTAATCGAGCAGAGGGTGAAGTGCGCTCATTTGGCTACGACGACCGCTTTGTGCGTATGTGGCGCTACTATTTGAGCTACTGTGAAGGTGGCTTTTTGGCTCGCACGATCAGTGCAGTTCACATGACGTTTCAACGCCCGTAGTTCGTTATGAAGGTATTTCTTGCTTCGACATGGTTCCAACTCTGCTGGTTTGCAGCGGTGCTTGGAACCTATCAATGGCAATGGGTGACGTTATTCCTTACTTTGGCAACCCTACTATACTGTCTGAAAAGCGATGCATCTTCGCTCAAAAGTATTGGTGTGATCGTCACGAGCGGGCTCGTGCTTGATACGCTCAATCAACAACTCTCGGTATTTGTCTTTCCAACCCCATGGCTGCCAGTCTGGTTATTATGCTTGTGGGTTTTGTTTTCTTGGTATGCCTATCAACTTAAGTCAATTTTGTACCGTTTCCCAAAAACCTACGTATCAATAATAGGCGGACTCGGAGGAACAGCGAGCTACTTTGCTGGCTATAAGCTCCAAGCCGTTGAATTTGGATTTAGCACTGGAGCTACACTGGCAATGTTGTTTGTCGAATGGTGCGTCATGATGCTCTTGATACTCAAGGTGTACGGAAATGAAAAGCTTGAAGAGAGACTTAACTCAGAGACTGACTAGGCTGCTTGCGTTGGTAATAGTAACTGGCTCTTTTGCTCTGCAAGCTCAACCTGTTGGAAACAGCGAAGCCGCAAGCAACATTGCGAATTGGAAGGGATGGAAAACTGTTGGAGAAGCCCAACTTACTTGGTTCATCTTCGATATTTATCACTCAAGATTAAAAGCGCCTGATGGAAAGTTCATCGTAAGCGATGACGTATCGCCACATCCCCTTGCGTTGGAAATTAATTACAAGAGAGACATCAGTAAGCAACAGCTGCTTGATGTGACGGATGAGCAGTGGGCGAAATTGGGTTTTACTGACTCATATCGAAAAACTTGGATCAGCGAGCTCGATCGTATGTTTCCTGATATTCAAAAAGGTGACGAGCTTACTTATCTAACAGATGGAAAATCTGGTCAGCTTTTTTATAAGCAGGTTGGGGACGTGCAAGGGCTTTGTTGCGTAATTCGATGGAACTAAATCAGGAAGTTACGATCTGATCGGTTACATCAGTTAATCATCGTAG